>NZ_JAUBVX010000010.1:0-38820 GCF_036706065.1 Microcoleus sp. A2-C3
TTCGATTCCCGCTGCCCGCTCTTTAATTAAATTACCTCAAACCTAGGATAAATCAACGGTTTGAGGCTTTTTATTGGCGAAAATACGGGGCTGTAGGGGGTCAGGTTGAATACAAAATGACTACGAAATGACCAAATTGACTATCAAATGACTACGAAATAGTCAAATTGAGTATCAAGTGAGTATCAAATCACTACCCGATCGCCCTTTTTGAATACAATTTGGAGACAAATGAATACAAATTGAATACAAAGCATACCTGTATTGAGTTTGAGCCGTTTAGCTTTGCAAGTATCTCTACAATCACTTCTACATCTCAGCTTGTGGTGAGCTGGGTGCAACAATAATTGGTTAACATAGAGTGCCCTGATTTGGCAAGATTGGCGATCGCCCTCAGCTTGAGTTATGACTGATTCAGAATCGCATCAGTCACAAGGAGAACCCGTGAAATATTTTTCAGTAGTCATGTATTTGCTGCGGGAACGGCAACAGTTTCTCGAAGAAATTCGCGACGGTGTTAAGCTCAAATCTAAAATTTTCGGTTTGTTAATTTCCAGTACCATATTTTTTGGCATTTACGGAGCAATATTAGGTGCATCTAGTACGTGGATGCAATGTCTGGTTTCCGCAATTAAATTGCCAGCACTTTACTTACTGACGCTGATTATCTGCTTTCCCACACTGTACTTTTTTAATGTCATGTTTGGTTCAAAACGCACTTTTGAACAGTATTTGACATTGTTGATGACATCGATGGCGATGATTAGCGTTTTGCTGTTTGGATTTGCACCTGTCAGCCTGTTTTTTCTCATCAGCAGTACCAATTACAATTTTTATCTGCTGCTCAATGTTGCTATTATGGCAATCACTGGATTTTTGGGGGTAAATTTCATTTATCAAGGAATGCACTTTCTGTCCGAACAAGATGCCGAAGGCAAAGACATCAGGCTAAATATTTTGCGGTTCTGGTTGGGACTTTATGCGTTTGTGGGCAGCCAGTTGGGATGGACTCTGAGACCGTTTTTTGGCGCGCCCGGACAAGCTTTTCAACTGTTCCGAAGTCGAGACAGCAATTTTTATATGAGTCTGTGGGATTCTATTAGGTCTCTGGCAGGATTTTAATTCATGCCAATTTAAGGAGATTTGGAAGAGTGATACAAGCGGATTTGGATGGGTTAAGAATTCCTGAAAAGGAGTTGGAAGATTTGAGCGGAATAGCTGTGAGCGACGGGTTTTCAGGGAATTTTTATCGACCTGCTACACTCCGGGACGGCAAAAAGCTGTTTGCTTTTTTGTTGCATGAGTTGCTGATATTTTGTGTGACCCTTGTTGTGTCGCTCCCTGTGGCTTTGCTGGTCAACAAACATGAAGTTAGTTCAGTTAGCGATGCTGAGATATTGGTTCGGGTTTTACAAATAACTTTGGGTTTGTCGCTGGCGATTACTGTTGCTTGGAATGTCTATCAATGGGTGAAAGCAAAGCCTTTAGAAACGTTGGCGAGTCTGCTGGATGAAGTTGAGAAGTATCATGAGGTGATTCAGGCTTTAGATATTATCGATCGCCTAACGGCTGCGGGCAATTTACAAGCCAATTTAATTAATCGACAAGATGCAATTGAGGCCTTGCAAATCACTAGAGAAAGTTTGGTTGGTGCTTTAAAAACAGAGAGGATTCTGCGGGAAAATCAGCAATTTATCGGTCGCCGTTACGAGTTATTTGCTAATATTGAAAGTAATTTGGCGGCTTTGATGGCATTGGATGTCAGCGATCGGGCATCTGAATACGGGCGGTTACTAAATGAGGCTTTGGAGATTGGGATGAGCGTGCACAAAGAGGTAAAAAAGTTGCAGAATGGCAAGTGATACCATTTGAGATTTGAGATTGGAATGGCTGATGAATTAAGTTTTGTAGGGTGCGTCGCCATAAACAATCCCTAAATTCACTCAATAATCTGACGGCGACGCACCTAGACAAATGCTATTAAAACTTTAATCGTCAAAGATATCTAACTGTTCGCCCTCAGACTCTTTTTTGCCATCTTTCTTAACACCTTTCCGCAGCCCGATCGCAATTTTGCTATGTTTCTCAATCTGCTTCATCACCTGTCTCGCCCTGTCAATCACCGACGGCGGTAAACCAGCCAACCTCCCCGCTTCAATTCCGTAGGACTTATCAGCACCGCCGGGGTGAACTTCGTGCAAAAATACGATTTGATCCGGCAATTCCTTCACAGTTACCTGATAATTTGCCACATTATCCAAAATCGAAGCTAACTCGTTCAATTCGTGATAGTGAGTCGCAAAAATCGTCCGCGCCCGAATCTCGCTGGCTAAATATTCTGCTACAGACCAAGCAATCGAAAGCCCGTCAAACGTCGCCGTTCCCCTGCCAATTTCATCCAACAACACCAATGATTGCGGCGTGGCGTGATTGAGAATATTGGCAGTTTCGTTCATTTCCACCATAAACGTAGATTGACCTGTTGCCAAATCATCCACGGCGCCGACACGGGTAAAAATGCGATCGCAAATTCCCAAAGTCGCAGCTTTCGCAGGCACAAAACTGCCCATTTGCGCCATTAACTGAATCAAACCCACCTGCCGCAAATAACAACTTTTCCCGCTAGCATTCGGGCCAGTTAAAATAATTAAATCCGGGCGATTTAGCGCTGCTTCCCGACCCAAAAAAGCCGAATTCGGCACAAAAAATCCCGGTGGTAAAGACTTTGCTACCACCGGATGACAACCTTCAATAATTTTAATTTCCCGACTTTCAACCATAGTCGGGCGACAGTAATCTTGATAAACCGCTACTTCCGCCAAACCACACAAAACATCGGCCGCCGCCACCGCGCGCGAAACGTTGCGAATAATTTCCGCGTGCTCTCCTACCTCCGATCGCAATTTCGCAAAAATATCGTATTCCAACTGATTTAAATCTTCCCGCGCTGTCAGAATTCGCACTTCCCTTTCTTTTAATTCTTCAGTGCTGTAGCGTTCTTCATTGGTGAGAGTTTGCTTGCGGGTGTAGTCGTTCGGTACTTGGTCAATTTTAGATTTTGTAATACTGATGTAATAGCCGAAAGCTTTATTGTAGCCTACTTTTAAATTAGAAATTCCGGTGCGCTTGCGTTCGTTAGCTTCTAAATTGGCAATCCATTCTTGGTCTCCTGATGCAGTTTGGCGCATTTCATCAAGCATTACATTGATTCCCGATCGAATCAAACCTCCTTCTTTTAAATGAATCGGCGGTTCGTCAACTAAATGAGTGTGAATTTGAGTTGCTAATTCTTCGAGAAGTGGCGGGACAATTTGCAGCGCTTTCAAATAGGGCGATCGCCCTTGAGTTGCGATCGAGGCTAATTCCGGCAATTTCGAGAGAGAATCTGCTAAAGCGACCAAATCCCGCGCGCTAGCTGTTCCAGAACCGGCACGGCCAGTCAGTCTTTCGATGTCGTAAATTTGGCGGAGTAACTGCTGCAAATCTTGGCGCAGCGGATTGTTTTCTACTAATTCTTGAATCGTATCGTGGCGGGCGCAAATGCCTTTAATGTTGAGCAAAGGCTGCATCGCCCAGCGGCGCAAAGCCCGGCCTCCCATTGCGGTGCTGGTTTTGTCGATCGCCCACAGCAGCGAACCGTGAAACACCCCATCTCTGACGGTTTGAGTAATTTCGAGATTGCGCCTGGTTTGGTAGTCGAGTGTGAGAAAGTCGGTGAGTGTGTAAGTGTGCAATCTTTGCAGAGCAACTGCTTTTTCCTTTTGGGTTTCTTCGAGATATTGCAGCAAACCGCCCGCAGCGCGCACTGCGAGGGAAAGATGTCCGCATCCCATGCCTTCGAGCGATCGCACTTTGAACTTTTGCAGGATTCTCTGTTTGGCTTCGGACAAACTAAACGGGATTTGCGATCGCAAAGAATAGCAAAACGAAGTCGGCAAACAATCGGGTAAATGCTCGGATTTCTCTCCTGGCCTCAACATCGTCACCAAATCCGGCGCATTAGTTGGTACCAAGACTTCCGAAGGCTGCAATCGCAGCAATTCTAGAGTTAATTGTTCTAAACTGTCCGCTTGAGTAGTGACGAATTCTCCCGTAGAAATATCAGTATAAGCCAATCCCCAATGGACTCCAGCGATGACGACTGCTGCTAAAAAGTTATTTTGCCGGGGTTTGAGCATTCCGTCGTCTGTCAAGGTTCCGGGAGTGAGAATGCGGGTGATTTCGCGCTTGACTTGGCGGCCTTCGCGGGCGGCGATCGAGGCATCTTCAACTTGGTCGCAAATTACCACAGCATAGCCTTTTTCTACTAACTGAGAACTGTAGCGATCGAGGGCGTGGTGTGGCACTCCTGTCATCGGCACTCGACCGATTTCTTTGCCACTTTCTTTGCTAGTACAAACCAGTTCTAATTCCCGCGAAATTGTCACGGCATCTTGAAAAAAACACTCGAAGAAATCTCCGACTCTAAACAATAAAAGTGCGTGGGGATACTGTTCTTTCACTTCCACATACCGCTGCATCATCGGAGTCAGCTTGGTGAATTCTAGTAGGCGGTGGTCGGCATTGGGGATGTTGGCTTGACTGGGGTCTGTTGGGGTAGATGCAGTGTAAGGCATAAAAGGCGATCGATAAATTTTTATCTTTAACAATTTTACCGCAAGCTCGGCTTTGAGGTATAGCTAATGATACAGTATTTGACAATTAATCTTCCTGAAGCAGGGTGCGTGATGCTCAATTTTTAGGGCGAGTATTGAGCGATCCGAAAGTCAGACACCTACTTAATCATCGCTCAACCCCCTTTTTCTTGAAAAATTTTAGGTAATAAATTATCTAATGTGAGCTAATTAACGACATTTCGTGAGAATTAATGGTAGTTTCGTTATTGAATCTGACCATTGTTCTCTTAACTTGCGATCGGCAATTTGCAGAAAATAAGTGTAAAGCTCTGTGTTTTCTGCTTCTCTAAATAAGAATTTTGTTTGCTATGGATAAAACAGCCTAAAGATAGATTTATAAATAATACCTAAGATAGAGACATCTAAGATTCAATCGATTTAAAATAAAAGTTGAATTGGCATTCATTATTCAATAAAAAACAATGCTTTTACAAGAAAAAGAATCCGGCGACTTGGTAGAAATTATCGATATCGAGACTTTAATCAGCCCTGCCAAAAATCATGTATCGGGCAGAATTCAAGCTGGTGAAGAAGAGCAAGACCCGGCAAATTTTGATAAGGATAAATTGGTTTTTCCGTCCGGCGAAGTTCTGCCGCGCTGCTGGATTGACGAAAATTATAAAACTAAAGGTTTGTAGTAGGGACTTCAGTCCTTGATTGACTCATTAAGTAATTCAGGACTCAAGTCCGAACGCTCAAACCTAAGAGAGGACTAAAGTCCTTACTAAAAACCACAGGTTCGTAGTAGGGACTTCAGTCCCTAATTGACTAATTAAGTAATTTAGGACTAAATTCTGAATGCTCAAACCAAACTGAAAGACTAACGATTATATTTGCGGTAAGAATAAAAATGGCGATTAATTGTTAACTATTCGATCGACTTGATGCGCTTCTGTGATGTCTGGAATATCCAGACGCTCGGCTAATTTGCGAATCACGGCTTCTGGTACAGGTGCGTTGCGGGAACTGTTGCGGCGCAATACTTCCTCCAAGGGAACTTCGAGATAAACAATCCGAATTCGCGCGTTGTAAGCAGCAAATAAATCAATTAACTGCTGCCGCATTTGTTTGCTTGTATTGGTGGCATTCCACACAAAAGAAGTTCTCGATCGCAAATATTCCTTAGCTCTTTGTTTTGCTTTGTCTAGAATAGCACTCTGGTTTTTTTCTGGGGATATATTCATCTCCAACCTCAGCGCATCCAAGGAAATTACGGGCAAACTTGGCAGGTTTTCTTTGATCCAATAATCTTTGCCACTTCCGGGCAATCCCGACATCAAAACAACTTCGCATTTGGTATCATCAAACATTTCAGCATCGGGATTGCCGTTATCTTTGCGGAAGTAGATAAATCGGCTGTGTGCTGAGGGGAATTGTCGGGGAGAATTCAAGCAATTATTTTCTTGACAAAACTCCCGAAATAGTTCTATTTTATCCAGGATTTCTTGTCTGTCGCTACACTCGCGGCCGCGCACGTCGGCTTCGGCTAAAAGTGCGAGGAAATCGCAGCGAACAACTTGACTGGCTTTAATTACAGACTGCTGTGGGTTGGGTTTGTCGAGTAGCCAGATGGGTAAACTGCCGAATTGGACGATCGCGCAAACAGTCTCCCGAATGCTAAACTGCACCGGCGGGTCGAATTGAGATAAAATTTGTCTGACCATCCTCGCACCTTGACGGGCGTGACCTTTTGAGCTAATTCTCCCATTTTCTTCTATCTTGGTAAAAGCCGGTTTTGCGACATCGTGCAGCAAAGCCGCAGCAAACAGCATTGAACGTTCTTGGACACCAAGCTGCCGCCAATTCAGGGAAGAGATTAAGGCTTCGCAGACCATTTTGGTGTGAATTAAGACATCTCCTTCAGCGTGATAAATCGGGTCTTGCTGACATCCTTCTAAGTTTTGAATCCAGTCAAAATGATTTTGAATGCTTCCCCAATCTAGGAACCAATCGGGCGGTTCAGGACAAAAGGGAAAAGTCCAAGTTTGGGATTGTGATAATAAAGTAGTCATGGTTTTACCTGTTTGTTAATATTGTAATTTCGTATCCGCTCAATAAATCGGGGTAACAGCAAAAAAGAAGGTTCACAATCTAGCCACAGCATGGTAAAATACAAAACATGACGCAAAAAACATCTGGTGACAAATTAGTAGAAACCTTACTGCAAAGCATTGAGCCATCTGAAATTGCAGACGAATCATTGCGTCGTACTGTGTCCATATTGCTGAACCTCATAGAACAATTACAAGCAGAAACCAAAGAATTACGGTCAGAAAATCAAAGATTAAAAGACGAAAACAATCGTTTAAAAGGAGAACACGGCAAACCAGAGGTTAAAGCCAATAGACCCAAAAAAGCCCAAGAAAACTACTCATCCGAGAAAGAGCGAAAAATACCAAAAAAACATATTAAAAGCAGTAAAAATGCTCAGCTCAAAGTTGACAGAGAAAAAATCATCGAGTATCCCCAAGCAGAACTACCATTCGATGCAGAATTTAAAGGTTATGAGGAGGTAATAGTTCAAGACATTTTGCTGAAAACAGATAACGTGTTATTCCGGAAACAGAAGTATTACTCACCTTCAGAAAAGAAAACATACGTTTCACCGTTACCATCCGGGTATGATGGGGAGTTTGGGCCTGGAGTAAAAGCGTTAGTTATGAGCCTGTACTACGGAGGCAACATGACTCAAGGAAAGCTGTTAGATTTTTTAAGCAATATTGGCATTTCCATGTCAGCCGGTTATTTATCAAATCTACTGGTGAAAAAATCATCAAATTTTGAATCAGAATTTAACGAAGTGTATGTATCCGGATTAGAAAGTAGCCCTTGGCAACACTTAGACCAAACAAGTGCGCGTGTTGGGGGAGTAAATCACACTACAAATATAATTTGCAATCCATTATATACAGTTTATTCTACAACTTTAAGAAAAGACAGATTAAGCGTACTTGGAGTATTACAGAACAACCAAGAACTTAAGTTTATTGTCTCTCCACTTACCTACGAACTCTTAGATAAGTTCAATGTCCCCGCTCGGTGGAGCCATCAAATTAAAAGGTTACCTCAAGAAATTCCGTTGAAGGGTGATGAGTTTAACTCCTTGCTGAATCAGCATCTAAGCTGTTTAGGCTCTCAACATCGTACCAGAATTTTTGAGGCAGCAGCGATTGCCTTTTATCATCAGCAATCCCAGATTCCGGTAATAAAAACTCTGGTCACTGATGATGCACCCCAGTTTAAATTACTCACAGATGATTTATCTTTATGTTGGGTGCATGAGGCAAGACATTATAAAAAATTAAGTCCATTTGTGACTTGTTATCAAAAAAGTTTAGACAAGTTTCTTGATGATTTTTGGGATTACTACCGAGAATTACTCGCTTACAGAAACTCTCCATCTGAGCTGGAGAAGCTCAGGCTTAAATCCAGATTTTGGGAAATTTTCGGCAGTCAAACTGGTTATGAACAATTAGATAAACGAAAAAAATTAACTTCTTGTAAAATATCTGAGTTGCTTTTAGTTTTGGAGCATCCGGAATTACCATTACATAATAACCCGGCAGAATTAGCAGCCAGAACAATCGTGCAGCGACGAAATATTAGTTATGCAACCCAAACTTGTGAAGGAACTAAGGCGATGGACATTTTCATGTCTCTGGTTGCGACTACTCGTAAATTAGGAATTAGCTTTTTTGAATATATGCACTTTAGTATTTCTCACCTGGGAAATATTCCAGAGCTAGGGACGATCATTCGTGAACAATCTTCGCTTTGTTCTTTCGGTGTGTCCTGGGATTATTGAAGAAATTTCCCCAAATATAACTGCTCTGAATTATCGGCACTTGATTACTTTATTAAGTGTCGTATAGCAATCCGAGCTGAGCCTCAATAGATAACCACCGCTTGTCTTGCTATACTCCATGTCTAGAAAGAATTTCAAGATTTCCCGAAGCAGAAAATCAATGAGGATTGCCATATAAACCCACGGTAAATTGTGACTGTCTCAAAAAGACTGTGACATCCTTGATTTCATGATCGATCATACATTATTTAAATCAAAATTTAGCGGTCAAGCAGTAAATGCGTGATTTTTGTGGCTGAATTAAGATATTTGTAGAATCAAATAAGTTATACACTGTCGAAAAATTAAGATTTACCGCAACTTATTGAGCGGATACGTAATTTCTTAGTCCGCGGAGGCGGATATTGTTTGTATAGTCGCGGTTTCAACCGCCGACTCTCAACGGACTATTAGGAGTCTTCAACTAAAATTAAATAAATCTGCGCCGGGACACAAAATATTAGGTACAATGGGACGATTCAGCCAATGTCCTTCGGCATTTTTAATAGCAGTCAAAAAGCTAGCGCGCACGTACTTATAACGCGCCTTGACAATTCCATTTTCTTCGATTTTAATATACAAGCCCTCCATAAAATCGCTCTGATCGGTCTCCTTCAAACACCGCTCTTCATCTAATCCTAATTCCCGGCATTGCAAGCGTAACCGATTCAAATGTCCGGGTTCAATAAAATTAGATTTTTCCATAAACTGCATCATTTGCTTGGGCGATTTTAGCACTCCCGAAAACAGCACTGGAACTGACATTAACGGCAGTCCGCTTAACAACTTGCAGCGGGCTTCTGTACTCAAAAATTGACGATTTTCTAAGTCCAGCACATCGTATTCCATAAAATAATGCGGCAAAAAATCATAAAAAACCGTGTGTTTGGCATAAAGCCATTCGCCGTACAGAATATAGCGATTTCCCAGCACTTCTCCCAGCACTCCGCTGAGACTGAAAGCCCACTGTTTGAACAAATTAAAATGTTTTTCTCTGGGCCCGCCGGTGAGATAGTGGCCACGACTTTGCAGCAGCATTTGTCCGTCTGGGGCGAAGCTGATGCCTGTATTTGCGCCGTCTACCTTTTCTTCGATGATTAAAGGGCGATCGGCAATAGCGCTAAACGGCACGCTGTCGAGGTCTTCATCACCCGGCTGGAAACGCGAACCTTCGATGTGATAAGTTCTAGGATATTTCACAATTTCCACCATCAGCTTACCCATCCATTTTATATTTTATATTTTATATTTTATATTTTAGAGGCTATCCAATCCATTTAACCATTATAATTGAATTATCACAAAGGAGCATATATTTTGAAATCTCAAAATTTCCAGAGCATATCATCAGCAATCGCTGGGATTCTATTAGTAGTCGCGATACTCCTCGGCTTTAACTCTTTTGTTGTCATCAATCCGGGTGAAGCAGGGGTGGTCAGCGTTTTGGGGAAAGCCACAGATGGAGCATTGTTAGAGGGATTTCACCTCAGACCCCCGTTGATATCCAAGGTAGATATATACGATGTAACAGTGCAAAAGTTTGAAGTTCCCGCCCAAAGTGCTACTAAAGACCTTCAGGATTTAAATGCTAGTTTTGCGATCAACTTTCGCCTCGATCCTACGAGAATTGTTGATGTCAGAAGGACTCAAGGAACCTTGGAGAATATAGTCTCAAAGATTATTGCTCCTCAGACGCAAGAAGCGTTTAAAACAGCGGCTGCACTGAGAACGGCTGAACAATCTATCACTCAAAGAAGCGAACTGAAAAAAGACTTTGATGCTGCACTGAAGGAACGGCTGTCAAAATATGATGTAATCGTGCTTGATACCAGCGTTGTCAACATTCGATTCTCGACAGATTTTGCCAAAGCAGTTGAAGAGAAACAGGTTGCTGAACAGCGGGCGCAAAGGGCTGTTTATGTTGCTCAGGAAGCAGAACAACAGGCTCAAGCTGACATTAACCGCGCTCAAGGTAGGGCAGAAGCTCAAAGACTTTTGGCGGAAACTTTGAAAGCTCAGGGCGGCGATTTGGTGCTGCAAAAAGAGGCGATTGAAGCTTGGAGAAGCGGCGGCGCTCAGATGCCAAAAGTGCTGGTTATGGGCGCAGGTTCAAGTCGGGTTCCTTTCATTTTTAATATGAATGATATGCAGGAAGAGCCCGCTCGCAAAACAGTGACTAACAATTAAAATCGGACTGACGCCAAGAAACCCGGTTTCTCCGAAAATATTGGCTTTGCTAACGATAAATCCCGCCAGAAACCGGGTTTGCTCAGAAAGCGTACATAAGTTTTATGAGAGTTTGCGGAGTATGCTACACTGCTGAAAGCCAAAAGATAACGACAGCTTGAAACCTGTCGCTATAAAAGCGAAGTCCGCAATTCATATGCAGACAACACACTCATTCTAGAAAGTAAGGAAAAAATCATGACCCGCGCGATTATGGAAACGAACAAAGGCACAATCAATTTGGAATTGTTTGATGCAGATGCGCCTAACACAGTTAATAATTTTGTTGACTTGGCAGAAAAAGGTTTTTACGACGGATTAGCGTTTCACCGAGTCATTCCTAACTTTATGGTTCAAGGTGGCTGTCCAAAAGGTACTGGAACCGGCGGCCCCGGCTACAAAATCAAGTGTGAAATCAACTCCAAAAAACATATTGCAGGAACTTTATCGATGGCTCATGCAGGTAAAGATACGGGCGGCAGCCAATTCTTTATTTGCCATTCTCCCCAGTCGCATTTAGATGGAGTTCACACAACTTTTGGCCAAACAGATGATATGTCTGTCGTGAATGCAATCCGCCAAGGCGATAAGATTATTTCGCTCAAAATCGAGCATTAATCCTCATTAATTACTTTCGTTTGTAATAAGGACTAAAGTCCTTATTACAACAAATTAAATACTAAATATATATATCTAATAAGTTATACTTTGGGATTCAAGAGGATTCTGCTATCAATTGGCGATCGACCTTATTTGCTTGCATGACTTTTTTTGTAAATTTTTGCGATCGATATATTGCTCCTGAGATCAGTAATGATATAAAATAAATATAGTTCAGATCGGCAATTAAAAAAGTGAAATTAGTATGCTCAATAGAGGTTTGAGGAAAATAAAAAGAGAAGCTTCTCTGCTTCAATCTAGCTTATCTTATAAGTGGAGACTTTTGCAACACATCAAAAAATTACCTGCACTGAATCCGACGAATCAGTCCATTGTCGAGGCTCTTAGGAAGGAAGGGGCTTTTATTACTTCTCTACAAGCTTTGTCATTGCCAATGAATGAACAACTTTTGGATGCAGTGAAGGCGATATTACCTAATAATCCAAAATCTCCGGCTTTTGAAGATCAATACGTTTATCATGTTAATTCAGCAGAAATTATCAAGAATTCAGAAATCTTTTTATGGGGTCTTCAAGAGCGGTTGTTTGACATTGCTGAAAATTATCTTGGGGTTCCCGTTGCTTACCGGGGTTTGTTTTTTCAGAAAGATTTTGCGAACGAACAGCAGGTACATACAAGATTGTGGCATAAAGACCCTGAAGATCATAGACTTCTCAAAATAGCTGTTTACTTGAATGATGTGAATCCTGAAAATGGCCCGTTTGAATATATTCCAAAGCATTTCAATTCTCAGTTAAGCCCTCTCAAACGAAAACTTTTATTTTCTGATGCAGAAGTAGCGCAACATTTAGACCAATCAAATTGGGTTTCATGTACAGGGCTAGCAGGTACTGTTGTTTTTTTCGACTCTCACCATGTTTTTCATCGCGGTAAGATGCCTATCAAGTCACACCGCGACGCAATATTTTTTAATTATCACTCCAGACAACCGATTAAAGTGTTTTCTGATCATTGGAAAGCTCCTTTTTCACCAGATGAGTTACTCGTGCTTTCAAAAACTCTTTCTCCACGCCAGAAAGAATCAGTTTTTTGGTGGGAAAATGGTGCGGAGTCATTCCAGCCAAAGTTGATGGCTAGGTGAAACATTTAATCAAGGAGAGGGGAAGTGAATAGTATCCGCCAAACCGACAATATTATTTCATTAATCGAGCATTGATTCTCAGTAATTGAGTTGCGTTTGTAGTAAGGATTAAAGTTCTTATTATAAACTTAACTCGGTTAAATTGAATCATTCATCTTCAAGGGAAATGTCTAACTGTTCAATCTCTAAATTTTCTTCCTCATCCTCATAATTAAATTCCAATCTGCTCTGCTTAATAATTTCGTTCAACATATTATTTAAATATCCTTTGGCAACAGCCTCTTCAAATCTTTCGATAATAATAGCAACATTAATTATTTCTTCTATACATTCCATGTAACGTGAAACTATTGCATTTATTGAATACTGTTTTCGAGCTTGCGCCTCAATTTTAGATTTAATTTCAATATCAGAATCTGAAGATTTAACTACAAATGTTATCGGATACTTTTCAATTTTATCAATGTCTAGGAAATATTTATTCATATCTACAGTTTCTGTCACCTGAAAAAACCGTCCCAAAGGCTTCATTACAAAATCAATGCCACCATCATTTGCATTTGTCCGGCCTGTTTTAAACAGTTTTAAATTTTCTTGCTGGAGCTGATCAACCTCATAACCCCAATAAATCGATCGGTCACTATAGTAGTATTTTAATATACTGTAGCTGACGATCTCGAAGATTCTAGCATCTACCGTTGGTGCGAGTATTTGTTTAATAAATTCTATTACTTGACCCTCTGTCAATGCTTGAGCATCTTTACAAAGTTGAAGAAATTTTTCAAAGCTATCTCTCTTAGCTTCAACGTAGGCGTCAATAATTTGAATTACTGTTTCGGCTATATTATGTACGTTTTCCTGAATTTTAACTTTTAATAAATTCTCGTTAAACCAATACCTGTTAGTTTTTGGATTTCTCAGAATTGGGATGAAGTCACAAGTAGGAAAATATCTTTTAAATTCTTCATTAAGTCTGTGGTTCAAAGCATGGTTCTGAAGCTTTTGTCCAAACGGTAATTCGCGCTGTCTCTTAAAAATATTTGTATAAACTGCACCTTCATAATCTGAATACATCTCGCTTTGATGAAAATCTCTTGAAAAATAGTCTTCAACTAAAACATATATACCGTATAAATTGGCAAAACTCCCTCTTGATTTTGAGCCTTTATTTGCAGATTTAGTTTTGATATTCAAATATTGAATTAGCTCGCTTCCAGCAAATATTTGCTCGCCCGACGCACCAAAGTTTTCTTGTAAAACTTTTTTAATTGTTTTTGTAAATTCGTGTTCCATTTTATCAAAATTGTAAATTAAGTGTTAGTTGTTTTGGTGAACTTGCAAGTGAATTGACTTCGGAGCTTTGAGCCTGCTGATTGTCATCAGAAGTAATCTGTAATCTATTTAATCCTATTTCTACATATTTTTCTTGTAATTCTATTCCGACTGACTTTCTATTAAGCTGTTTGGCAACAAATGATGTAGTAAAAGTTCCAGAAAATATATCTAGTACAACGTCTCCCTCATTACTACTTGCTTTAATAATTCTTTCTAACAAAGATGTTGGTTTCTGGGTAGGATGATCTTCATATTGGGGCATACGATATCTGACTCTCGGAAACTCCCATACATTACCTGGAACTTTTTCAGAATTATATACTGATGGTGTAGACTTGCGGTAATCAATTAATTTTCTGACAGATCCAGTTTTTGCTTCTACCAGAATATCTGAGGAATTAAATGTATAATTTCGTTTGTCTTTGACACAATATAAAATAGGTTCGTACAGAGAACCATAATATTTTTTTGCTTGGACACCAGAACTGTCATAATACCACACTATGCGAGAAAGAACTGTTAAACGATCGCGTAAATACAAATCAAAGTAAGGCATACATTGAGTGGATGCCATCAAATACAAGCTGCCGTTTTGCTTTAGCTTATCAATACATAAATTCAACCAAGTATAACTCCATTGTAAATAATCGCTTTCCAATTCCCACTTATCTATAAAACCATTGAAGTTTTTGCCTATATTATAGGGAGGATCGGCAAAAATCAAATCAATAGAGTTGTCTTTAATTTCACTAGAAAGGACTTCTAACGCATCTCCCAATATGAGCTTGTGTCTGTCTACTTCAAAGATTTTCATTTTGCCTAACCTTTTCCAATCAATACGCGCCCTTATCAGATATAGTTGATATTTACCAGAAATATTCAATACAGTTCATACTTGAGCAAAGTACAGGGAATTGAGCCATTGAAAACTGGAATCCGCTTTGATGTCCTGAGTCCAACTTGTTTCCCCAACTCCTTATTTCCTGTCAAAATAAACGCATTCCAACCTTTAAAACGCTGCTTGAAAATATCGCCTAACATTTTATAAAGTTCCCCTAATTCGCTAGCATCTCCCAGTCGCTCTCCGTAGGGAGGATTGCATATCAGAATGCCGCTGTCTGATGGTGGTTCTAACTCGGATAACTCGGTACGAGCAAACTTGATTTTACCGGCAATACCTGCTTGCTGCGCGTTAGTGCGAGCTTGATCTAACATATCAGAATCGCGATCGCACCCGGCAATCATTTCTGGAAGCTCTGGCAATTCGCTGTTTTCCGCTTCGGCCCACAATTTATCCCACAAAGGCTCGTCAAAATCCCGCCACGTCATAAATCCAAACTTTTCTCGAAACAATCCCGGTGCAATATTTAAGGCTTTTAAACTCGCTTCCAAAGGCAAAGTTCCCGAACCGCACATCGGGTCTAAAAATGGTAAATCTGGCGTCCATTCTGCCATTTCTAAAAGGGCCGCAGCGAGGGTTTCTTTGAGCGGAGCCAGCCCCATTGCCGGTCGGTATCCCCGCCGGTGCAAACTGCCGCCGGAACTGTCTAAACTCAAAATAGCGCGATCGCGATGAATGTGAATATTAATCAGCAAATCGGGATTCTCGACATCAACACTCGAACGCTTGTTAAATTGGTGGCGCTGTTGGTCGGCGATCGCATTTTTGACCTGCAAAGCTGTAAAGTGAGTATGATTTAACTTGTCGTTCCCACCTGTACAGTTGACTGCTAAGGTATTATCAGGATTTAGATATTCGTCCCAAGGAATTCTCTGGACTGCGCCGTAGAGCATATCTGAGTTATAACACTGAAATTCGGCGATCGGCATTAACACTCGAAAAATTGTTCTTGACCAAAGATTGACGCGGTACAATAAAGCGCGATCGCCCGCAAAGTAAACTCCTGTAAAATCTGGCTTGACATCCTGCGCGCCTAAGCTTTCTAATTCTTGGGCGGCAATTGTTTCTAAACCGCGCGCAACTGTAGCAAAATATTGATTCATTGATGATTACGAAGGAAGAAGGAAGAGGGAAGAAGGAAGAGGGAAAAAGGAAGAGGGAAGAGGGAAGAAACAGGTATGTGTGTATTCGTGACTTCTGGATCGCGAATAAAGGTTGTTGGGGATTGGGAATGGGTTTTTCTCGATCGCCCTTCATTTAGATAGTAGCTCGTTTTCATCCTAACTCTCACAAACAATACTCTACCTTAAGGTAGATGCCGAGAATCAAAGAACTGCTATATTGCAGGAAAGTTTATCAACAGGCGATCGCCCGCCTAGTCCTGTAGTTAAAAGGGCGATCGGGCGATCGCCACACCCGCTCAACCTCCAAAATCTAGCGGCAGAGCGGATTCACGCTTAATTCTCACCAAGGTTGGCAACTGCTGCGAATTATCCTGTCGGCCTGTTTATTGAACAAAATTCTTAACTATTTGCACAGGTTATTAACTTCATGTTACACTTTTAGTCAAAGTTGAGAATTCAAGCCCTAACGTCACAGTCAGGGAAAATTTCAGCTAAATTGGTGTACTACAACAATTAGAGGCCATTATGTCAAAGCAAATCAACGCATCGGCTCTCAAACTGTCCCGCGCTAGCAAAATCCAAGTAGAAGTCAAGGAAATTGCCAAGCACGCCACAGCTAAAAACATCTCTTCTACCCTCAATGTTGATGCCGATGGTAGCGATGTTACCAACGAGTAATTGCAGGTTTTTCCGTTAGACTTCGCCTCCCCAAACAAGAAGTAATAGATTTTATTTTTTGATGTCGGGAAGTCTGGAGTAATTGAGGACAAGCGCAAAGTGTTGTCCTCAATTATTAAATTGCTAAAATCTTATTGATAATTTTTATCGTTTATTTTTAAAATTTATGCGATCGCTCGCCAATCTCCTCAAACCATACAATCTGGAAGATTTTTTAAATAACAACTGGACAAACAAAGCAGTTGCGATTAAAAGTGAAGGAAAAAAAGACTTTGCACACCTATTTTCCTGGGAAAAACTCAACCACCTGCTCAACTTTTACCAATTAAAATATCCCGACATTCGCTTAGCAGTAGAAGGAAAAGTTCTCGACGAAAGCGAAAATGAAAATCTCATCAAATTGTGCCAATCTGGAGCAACGTTAATTATCAATCAAGTCCACAAACTCATACCAGAAATAGCTGAATTTGCAGCAGAATTTAAAGCAGACTTGGGTTATGGAAACCAAGTAAATGCCTACTGTTCTTGGCCGGAAAAACAGGGTTTTTCCTCCCATTACGACACCCACGAAGTTTTTATCTTGCAGACAGACGGAATCAAACAGTGGTACGTCTTTGCCGACACAATTAAATACCCGCTTACAGACCAAAAATCCTCCACTTTTCCGCCGCCAGAAACCCCACCCTATTTAACCTGCACATTGCACCCTGGCGACGTGCTTTACATACCGCGCGGACATTGGCATTATGCAATTGCTTCCGACGAACCGTCGCTGCATTTAACATTAGGAATTCACTGCAAAACAGGAATTGATTTTTTAGAATGGTTGGTGGGCGAATTGCGAGAACAATCAGAGTGGCGGCAAAGTTTACCGCTGCGAATAAATCAAGATTCAATCGATACAAGTGTAAATAATTTAATTGCTGAATTTCACGGCTACACAAACAGTAAAAATCTGGGAGAAGAGTACAGCAGCTACCTCGATAGTTTAGCCAAACCTGTGGCGAAATATTCTCTCCCTTATCAAGCAGGGTTCAACATTTTTCCCTACGGCATTCAAACTAAATATAGAATTCCCAAATTTCAGCGGGTGAGAATTCACGAATTGCCTGACGGGTGCGGATACAAAATCGTTGTTGGAGGCAAAGAAGTATCTCTGAAAGGAGTAACGGATAAATTTACAGACAATCTATTCAGTACAGAAGTTTTTACAGGAGAGGATGTGATGGATTGGTTGCCGGATTGTGATTGGGAAATAGATGTAATGCCGCTTTTGTCGAGGCTAGTTGTTGAAGGAATTATTTTTGTTAGTTAAAGCTACATAACAGTAATAGCTG
The DNA here is from genome assembly GCF_036706065.1 of Microcoleus sp. A2-C3. Taxonomy (NCBI): domain Bacteria; kingdom Bacillati; phylum Cyanobacteriota; class Cyanophyceae; order Oscillatoriales; family Microcoleaceae; genus Microcoleus; species Microcoleus sp. A2-C3. The sequence goes on from NZ_JAUBVX010000010.1 coordinate 17,884, forward strand.
CGATAAATTGGTTTGTAACATAGTAATTTATGACACACAATGAGGTATAACATGACGAATAGTTTTTTGTGCGCTGATGCTTCTAAATGCGTTCAAGAGGATATTATTGGTAGCGGTACTAATTACCAAACCTATGTATTAATTGAATGCTGTTTGCCTTGGGACTCAGAAGCTTTTAATTCCCCACAAGTTCCCCAGAATCTCAGGGATTTGGTGGAGGAAGTAGAACATTCAAAGCAAAAAATCAGATTTTTGTTGATAAATAGTGAATCAACTAAATGTGCAGACCGTCGCAAAATTTTGATTTACGAAAACAAAAGTCAAGATATTTTTGGTGGTTACGAAAAGCACGAATTTAATGCGAATAATATTGAAGAAGTGGCGGAAATAGTCAAAAGCTATTTAGCTGGAGAAGTCCCGGATTGCAAAGTTGAAAATAACCCAATTAGAGATATTTTGGTTTGCACTCACGGGAGTCACGATAGATGTTGCGCCAGATACGGCAATCCTTTTTATGCCCAAGCAAAAGCTGTGGTTTCCGAGTTAGAATTGAGTGATGTTCGTGTTTGGAAATCCAGTCACTTTGGCGGACACCGCATGGCACCGACTGCGATTGATTTGCCTGACGGTAGATATTACGGAAATCTCGATCGCACTTCGTTCAAATCTATTCTGACGCGCACTGGCGATATTGAATGTTTGAATAAAGTTTATCGGGGTTGGGGAATTTTGCCAAACGCAATTCAGGTTTTGGAACGAGAATTTATCATGCGCTACGGTTGGGATTGGTTCAACTACAAAGTTGCGGGGCGCATTGTTGAAAAATATCCAGAAAATGATGGTTTTGTTGCTGAATTAACTTTTGAAAAAGTCGATGGGACGTACACCTATCGGGCTAATTTAGTCAAAAATGACAGTAAAACAGTTCGGCTGAAAGGTTCCTGCGGTGCGAAACAAGAATCAGAGTTTGTCAAGTATTTGGTAAAAAAATATTACTTTTACTCGAAGACTGAAGAGTCAAAATTTGTCATCTATCCGGGAAGTCCGCAGCCGATATTGGTAGAGACAATGTGAAATTATAGCCTTTCAAGCTCTCATATCAGGTACGCTTCCGGCATAGGGCATAGGGCATAGGGCATAGGGCATAGGGCATAGGGCATAGGGCATAGGGCATGAGGCTCTCCTCACTTTTTTGAGAACCGCTATAAACAATCACAATCAAATAGGTTCGTAGTGAGGACTTTAGTCCGCATTCAAAATCAGGTTCGTAGTGAGAACTTTGGTCCGCATCCAAAATCAGGTTCGTAGTGAGGACTTTAGTCCGCATCCAAAATCAGAGGACTAAAGTCTTCACTACGAATCTATATTATGACACTAATTAAATTTCTAACTGCATGAATACGTGCGGAATTCCCAGGTAATCAAAAGGACTTTCTTGTGCGGAAAATCCGAGTTTTTGGTAAAATTGAACAGCGTTAATGCGAGACATCAGTCTCAGTGTTTTGAAATTATTTTCCTTAGCTTGTGCGATCAATTTTTCCATCAGTTTAGTGCCAATTCCCTGATTTTGGAATTCAGGAAGCACAGCAACATAAGAGATGCTTCCTAATTCTGGGGATAATTCTCGGAGTCGGCCTGATGCGATAATTTTGCGATCGCCCGTTGCTATGATATGACAAGCACCATTTTCGTGATCGTCCTTTTCGCTACCCCTTTCCATACCCAGGGGCGATCGCAAAACCAACCACCGCTGGTAAAACATCTCTTCTAATTCTTGTGCGTTTTTAACCGGACGTATATCTATATTTGGCATTTTTTTTGATAAATTACTGTAGGTTCGTAGTGAGGACTTTAGTCCTTCTTATGTAAAGGACTAAAATTCTCACTACAAACATCCGCTAACTGGCGGACTCATTGAATAACCACCAATCACAAACTATCAGTAACACTCGTGAAATTAAAAGCTTTCACGCGCACTCCGGGCACGACATTACCGCCGTAACGTTTCACCTCGGTAACTGCATCGACATCGCGCAACATATCAGGTAAAACTTGATTGAAACGCATATTTTTAATCGGGTAAACAATATTACCATTTTCAATCCAGAAAGTACCGTCGCGAGTCATGCCGGTTACTTCCGATGTTTTCGGATTCACGTAATTTACATACCAAGCTCGACTGACAAAAATTCCCCGCTCGGTTTGAGCGATTAAATCTGCTAAACTTTGATCGGAACCTGTCATCACTATCGGGTAATAAGCACCTTTCGTTTCTTTCCCTTTTTGCGCGGCCCAATAGCGGGAATAAGACAAACTTTGAGGGATGCCATTTTTGATGATTTCCAAATAGTTATTTCTCAATCCGTCGCCGAAAAAATTACCCGATCGCAACAAAGGATGACTTGGATCGCGCTGTACCTGCACTAACGGGCTGAAAAGTTGTTCTCCCGCGCGGTTTCCAGCGGGTTTTCCAGACTCATCGGCGATCGACATAAACGATCGCCCTTCATCCGCCGCCCGCGCATCCATACCCCAAATTATCCACGGTAGCAAGTCCGAAAACGCAGCGCCATCAAAGATTACAGGATAAACAGCGGGAGTAATTTCGCGGGGGTTGCGGGAGGCCTTCGCGCGATCGACAACTTGTGCTGCTAATTCGGCCACTTGTAGTTGACTAATACTCCAAGCTGTGGATTCAGTCCAGCTAGAACCGTTGTCAATGCGGGCTGTAAAGCCGAAATTCGCCTCTGTAGATTGGTTGCAGGCGCGGAGTCCGGTTGACGAGGCGATCGCGTACAGCGAAGCCTCAGCGCTCAATGTACCGGAAGCTTCCGCGCCTTCGCCAGATGCGATCGCACAAGCCTGTCGCACCATTTCTGCGCGGGCTAGAGGCGATACAGCGGCCGTTGCTTCATCAAACGCGGGCCTCGGTAAATCGTAGGTTTGAGGGGGCAGCAAGGGCATCCATTCGGGGTCTGCGGGGGCAATTCGGGCGAGTTCTTCCGATCGCTTGATGGTTTGGGCGATCGCATCTTCATCAAATTCAGTAACAGCAGCAGAAGCACTTTTGTTGCCAAAATAGCTAGTAATGTTGAGGCTAAATACAGTCTTGCTAATATTTTGGCTGATTTGATTTTCTGAGAAACGGGAAAGAGATTCTTCGCCAGTAGAGAGACTGACAAATACTGCTTCTGCTGAGGATTGTTTGACTACATTTTCTAGTAAAGATAAGGCTTGGTCTTCACTTAAAATTGCGGGAGATGTTGTAACGGTCATAAGCTATAATGCTAGCATGATTTGTTGGTATTTGAAAACATATTGAGCCGCAATATTACGGTTAACTTGCCTGTACTAAAGAGCGAACTGTTAACACTTCATCAGCTCGTAAAGGTTCCACATCTGAACGGGAGACAGCCACGACTAAAATCGATTCTCCTAACGCATTAAATATTTCTAACACGCAGCCATCTTCGCCTTGGATTGGGTGAGGTACGCGATCGACTAGCATAGCTACATCGCCTTTTTTTAGTTGATATAGAGGCATATCCCGGCACAATGCTACACGCTGATAAAGTTCAAGTTTCACGTCGAGGCTCCTTTTTAGGTTTGAGAGTAATAAAATGAAAACTTCCGTCAATTTGCCACTGCAACCAAATTGTAACAACTGCTAAATTACGTCCATTAACTGCTGGTAACTCACCTTCAGCGCGAAAGAACTTTCCGAATTCATTAGCACCATCTTCTACTGCCTCAGCAGATGCGATTAAAGACTGAATTGCTGCTAGCAAAGCTTCTGGGTTATATTGACTAAAACCACCCTGAGCCAGAAATTTTTATTTGTCATCTTGCGCTTTTAAAATAAGTAGATAGCGCGTTAATTTGGCTTCTGGTATGATAGCATCCGCTGGAATTTTCACGTTAACAACCTACGCTTTAAATTAAGCCCTTCCCCCAATTTGAATATCCCTTACCCGCACCGGCACACAAGCGTGAGTCATTTGAGCAACCTGTATCGGTTCACCTTTGCCGCACATATTCGTACCACATTGTACCCGTTCGGAAGCAGGGCCAATCGCATCTACTTGATTCCAGAAATCAGTGCTCATTGAATGATAGGTTACATCCTTCAACATCCCGACAACTTTACCTTTTTCCACCTTCCAAAACGCATTACCGCCGAATTGAAAATTGCGCCGCTGTTGGTCAATTGAAAAACTACCAATACCATCAATTAAAATCCCATCTTCCGTATCAGCAATCATCTCATCTAAAGTAGCAGTATGACTGCCGCCATCCGGGCCTGGTTCCAATCCCAAATTAGGAATTCTCACCATCGGTACACTCGACCAACTGTCAGCGCAGGCAGAACCGTTGCTGCTACCGCGTCCGAGGCGATAAGCTGTTTCTCTGTCAGTGAGATAATCAACTAAAATTCCATCCTTGACAACGTACCAATCCTGTGATTTTACGCCCTCATCGTCGTAACCCATTGTACCGCGGCCGTGGGGTTGAGTGCGATCGCACTTGAAGTTAACCCAAGGTGCAGCGTATTGCAGCTTATTTAACTTATCGGTAGTAGCAAAACTCGTGCCAGCAAAATTAGATTCGTAGCCGTAAACCCGGTCTAATTCTGTTGGGTGTCCGACGGATTCATGGATTGTCAGAAACAAATTTGTCGGCTTGAGAATCAGAGATTTGCAAATACCAGCCGGGACTTTTGGCGCAGCGACTTTCTCAATCGCTTCGGCCGCAACTCGTGCGACTTGACTCAACAAATCATCTGGATTAATGTGTTCGTAACCGATGTTTAGGGGCGGGCGTTCGTAACTGCGACTTTGGGCATCGCCGCCCGCAATTGCCGTACAGCCAAAACCCGGATAGCTGCGGTAGATTGTTTGTTCGATTAGCGAGCCTTCTGTGGACGCAAAAACCTTGTCTTCGCGGTTGAATGTCAAAAAAGAATAAGCTTTTTTGATGCCTTGTGATTCGTGCGCTAGCAGGCGCTCGTTGATGGTTAATAAAAGTTCGGCTTTGTCAGCAACGGGGACAGAAAACGGGTCAATTGCGATCGCACTAATGTAAGTATCGACATATTTTTCGACTGGTACTAAGCGCACCGGTTCCTTTTGAGTCAAGCGGCTGCCTTTAGCGATTTCCACGGCCAAAGCGACGATTCTTGCAACTTCTGCGGGTGTTTTGCTGTGACTGGCGGCAAAGCCCCAAGCACCGTCTAGCAGCACTCGCACGCCAAAACCGGAACTTACATTATCGGAGATATTGCTTAAAGAGCGATCGCGCGCATACAAACCTTGCCTCCGGTAACTGCAAAAACGCACATCACCGTATTCGCACCCACTTTTCCGAATTAACTCTACAGCTAAATTTGCCAATTCGTTAGCAGAGACTTTTGCAGTTAACAGTACCATAGTTATTCGTCGTTTGTCGTTGGTTATGAATGATTATAGCGCTGTTTAAGGATTTAAACGAACCGCGAAGACGCGAAGAGCGCGAAGGAAGACAAGAGAGAGAAGTTTTTCTGCTCTTCTTCTCTCTCTCTTCCTTCGTGTCCTTAGCGCCTTCGCGGTTTATTAAATCTTACTCCAATTCCTGCAAAACCGCTGTTAAAATTTCCAAAATGCGATCGATATGTTCCTGTTCAATAATCAACGGAGGCGACAAAGCAATAATATCACCAGTAGTCCGAACCAGCAACCCTTTTTCAAAGCACTGCAAGAAACAATCAAAAGCCCGTTTCCCCGGCTTTCCAGGGATAGATTCCAACTCAATCCCCGCCACAAGTCCGAGATTCCGCACATCAATTACATGGCGCACGCCCTTCAAAGAATGAACCGCATTTTCCCAATAATCAGCCAACTTATTAGCCCGTTCAAACAGCCTTTCTTCCTCATAAATATCCAGCGTCGCCAAAGCAGCCGCACAAGCCAGCGGATGCCCAGAATAAGTATAACCGTGAAAAAGCTCGATCGCATTTTCGGGAGCATTCATAAAAGCATCATAAATTCCCTCCTTCACAAACACCGCCCCCATCGGTACAGTACCATTAGTTATCCCCTTCGCCGTCGCCACAATATCAGGAACCACCCCAAAATATTCAGTAGCAAAACTCGAACCCAGCCGCCCGAATCCAGTAATTACCTCATCAAAAATCAGCAGAATCCCGTACTTGTCACAAATCTCCCGCAGCCGCTGCAAATAACCTTGGGGCGGAATCAAAACCCCCGTAGAACCAGCAACAGGTTCGACAATTACCGCCGCAATATTAGACGCATCGTGCAAAGCCACAATCCGTTCCAATTCATCCGCCAAATGCGCGCCCCATTCCGGTTGTTTGCGACTGAAAGCATTGTGCTCTAAATTATGAGTGTGAGGTAAATGATCAACTCCTGTCAGCAAACTGCCAAAAAATTTACGATTAGGGCCAATACCACCGACAGAAATTCCCCCAAAACCAACGCCGTGATAACCGCGTTCCCTACCGATTAATCTTTGACGAGTTCCTTCACCTTTCACCCGGTGATAAGCAATCGCAATTTTCAAAGCAGTTTCCACAGACTCCGAACCCGAATTAGTGAAGAAAACGCGATCGAAATTGCCCGGAATCATCTTCACCAAACGTTCCGCTAATTCAAAAGCGCCGGGGTGTCCCATCTGAAAAGGTGGGGCATAATCTAGGGTCGATACTTGCTTATGAATTGCCTCGATAATTTTCGGGCGACAGTGGCCTGCATTCACGCACCAAAGCCCCGCAATCCCATCTAAAATGGATCGGTTATCATCGGTTGTAAAGTGCATATCTTTTGCCGAAACCAAGATGCGCGGATTTGCCTTAAACTGTCGGTTAGCCGTGAAAGGCATCCAGTAAGCGTCCATATTTGTCATGTTTTTTTATCCTTTTATATTCATCTTTCCGTTTTCAGACTATAACTTGTTACCGATTGCCGATCGCCCGACACTTATTATAATTTTACAAATATCTCTTTTAAACGAACCGCGAAGATGCAAAGAACGCGAAGGAAGATAAGAAAGAGCTTTTTATCATTTTCAAGTCAAGTCTTTTGCTGAAAATATCTACCTATCTTCCTCTTTCTCTTCCTTCTCTTCCTTCGTGCCTTCGCGGTTCGTTAAATAGATATTCTTTGCTAATTAACGATCGCACCAACCGACTAATGTTGCAACAAACCAGTCAGCATTTTCACAGGCCGCCCATCGTAGGGCCACGCGAAAGCATGGCGGAAAGCGGCCTCTTGACAGGCTTGTAACTGCCGAAAATCAATGATATCCAGAGTCAACAAATTCTCGTACTCAAAAGGCAGCCGCACGTTGTGCAATCCCGCGTTGTCTGTGCAAATGGCAATATCGACGCCAGCCTCAAAACATCGATCGAACACAACCTTCAATTCCCCCATATCCTGTAACGTCCCCGTCTTGAGATAGGTAGTCGGGCAAACCTCTAAGCATTGACCCCTGCGCGCGACCTCTGGCAGCAGTTCGGGATATTTTAGCGGAATTTGAATCCCGTGGCCGATACGCATCAAATAGGGCAGAAGTTCGGGATAACAGCCAGAGGTAGTTTCGTAGAGATGGCCGGTAGTCTTAATGCCGATCGACCTTGCGTACTGATACAATGCCACAAACTCATCCAGGCGATCGCCAATAGCAGCATCGCCGCCCGCAAGATCGATCGCACAAACATATTCTCCCATCTCGGCTGCCAAATCGACGATCGCCCGATTCACCTCATGGGGTAAACGCGAGTGCATACACAAAATTTGGCTAGTCACAATCGGACAATCACCAATTTGACTTGCCTTCCCCACAACCCGTACAATTTCTGCCATCAAATCAATGCGTTTTGACTGTGACAAATGCTCTGGAGTCCGCAAATAAGGCGTATAGCGCAACTCCAAATAAGCCAAATTTTCAAATACATAAGCGCCCCGCATCAATCGATAGATAAAATAAGGCAAAGTCTCCACAGTTTGCACGCTTTCTACCAGCGTGTGCAGTTCCAAATACTCATCGAGAGTATTGCGCGGGCGAGTGTAAAAATCCTCAAAAGCAGAGTAGTGTTGAAAGCGATCGACCATTTCGGCATTATGGCGATCGAAATAGCGCCACAGAATCCGAGGAACCACAGAACCGCCTAAATGTCGGTGCAACTCAGCGTGTAAAGTCATGCGATTTTAGATTTTAGATTTTGGATTTTAGATTGAAGAATTGGGAATGACTTACAGGATAATAAAGAAGATTGCAATAGACTATCCCATTCTCCCATTCTCCCCCTCTCCCCCTCTCCCCCTCTCCCATTCTCCCCCTCTCCCATTCTCCCCCTCTCCCCCTCTCCCATTCTCCCATTCTCCTTTCGGAAGTCCCCCGATAGTGCTGGGAGTCTTTGATTGAGAGTAATACAGGCTCAATGCTCTTAATTGTAACAAAAATATATTTGACATCTGGGACACATTGCTACATAATCAGAGTTTGTGTCAACCTGAACTGAACGCGAGAAACCCTTGGCTAACGTAGTTGTAATCGGCGCCCAGTGGGGCGATGAAGGAAAAGGCAAAATTACCGATTTGCTCAGCAAATCCGCAGATATCGTTGTCCGCTACCAAGGGGGCGTCAACGCCGGTCACACGGTGGTAGTCAACGGTCAAACTTTCAAACTGCACTTAATTCCGTCTGGGATTCTCTACCCAGAGACACAGTGTATCATCGGCTGTGGCACGGTAATCGACCCTAAAGTTTTAATTGCAGAGTTAGATCAGCTAGAAAAACTGAATATTTCGACTGCCTCCCTGATGATTTCAGAGACTGCTCACATCACCATGCCCTATCACCGATTAATTGATGTGGCATCGGAACAGCAGCGGGGAAATTATAAAATCGGGACAACAGGACGCGGCATTGGCCCTACTTACGCCGACAAGTCGGAACGCACAGGCATTCGGATGCTCGACTTGATGGACTTGGAAGGCTTCCGAGAACAACTGGAATGGACGATTCATCATAAAAATGTCATTCTGGAAAAACTTTACAATTTGCCGCCTCTCAATCCGCAAGATGTTTTTGATGAATATCAAGTTTATGCAGAACGTTTGCGGCCGCACGTAGTAGACAGTTCCCTGAAGATTTATGAGGGACTTCACACGCGGAAAAATATTCTGTTTGAAGGCGCGCAAGGCACTTTATTAGACTTAGACCACGGCACTTATCCTTATGTTACTTCCAGCAATCCCATCGCGGGCGGCGCTTGCGTGGGAACGGGAGTTGGGCCCACAGCGATCGATCGCGTAATTGGCGTAGCAAAAGCCTACACAACCCGCGTCGGAGAAGGCCCCTTCCCTACCGAAATGGTCGATGGAGTTGGCGCAATTTTGGGCGAAAGAGGTGCAGAATTCGGCACCACAACCGGCCGGAAACGCCGCTGCGGTTGGTTCGACGCGGTAATCGGCCGCTACGCAGTCCGCATCAACGGCCTTGACTGTCTGGCAATTACCAAACTAGATGTTTTGGATGAATTAGAAGAAATAAAAGTTTGCGTTGCTTACGAAATTGACGGCGAACGCTGCATCGATTTCCCGAAAAGTTCGCGGATATTTGCTCGGTGCAAACCCATTTATGAAACCCTTCCCGGTTGGAAACAGTCCACGGAAGAGTGCCGCAATTTGGAAGATTTGCCATCACAAGCTTTGGATTATCTGAAGTTTTTGGCAGATTTGATGGAAGTGCCGATCGCCATTGTATCTCTCGGAGCGAGCCGCGACCAAACTATCATTGTCGAAGACCCGATTCACGGGCCCAAGCGCGCTTTGCTTTCTCATGACGGTACGCCAGCCTAACGTTGCCTTTAAAATACATTTTGGGTATCAACCAATCATACTCAAAGCTGTTGCCAGTCTCGCCGCTACCTACTTAGTTTAAGGTTCCAGCAGATTTAGTGCACTTGACCCACGGCGAGGTCAAGTGTATCTTTATTTACAGGGAGTCAAGTAAATGACTGACGAAGATGAACTGATAGCACGGCTAGAAGTTCACAGAGATATGATTGGATGGCTTATAATGGAATTAAGCAAAGAAGGAATACAAGCCAAAAGAACAACCGGAAACAATCCCAAAGGTGATATTTTGATCGTCAACGATCGGGATGTTCCGCGAGTTAAACAGCTACTCCGCAATTTACAGATCGAATTTAATGGTTAATTTATCAAAATAATAAAAAGTATAAACAATAATGAATGAACCGCATATTGAAATTAAAGCCTGGAAAAACAAAAAACTAGATTCCACAAAAGCTAAGGAAATATGTCAAAAAGGAACTGTAATTGGAGTTATTACCACAGGGGGAATTACTAAACCAGCTAAGGTTGTATTCGACAAAGCAGATGTAGCTTGGGTAGAAAATTTTCCAGAGAGTAAGTTGGTGAATCAGGAAGGTCAGGAGGAAAGCTAATGTTAGACATGATTTTTTATGCCTTCAAAACTAATCAGCCACCCCACTATGTCGGAATGTCTGAAGACGTTTATGAGTGGTTGGCAAAATCAGAATTTTCCAAAATTGGCAAATCTGTCCCCAGAAATATTTTGATAGATGAAGAGGAGGAGAAGCTACCTTTAGTTGAGTTAGATCAAGATATACGCCAGAAGTTTAGAAATTTTTTCCGCGATGCAATCATCTGCGAAAGCGATACCGTCCTTGCTAAGCTGGGTGATTCCCCTCTCAAAGAAGAATACCAAGCAGGAACGTACCGTTTGAGGAAAATGCTGGAATTGCTTAAGTGTCTGGAAAATGAGAATTATCAGTATCTTCAGCGAGTCGTTTAATTAGGTGCGATCGCGATATCACAATTCTGGTAAAATGTGAAAACAATCAACAGAAAGTCATAAAATGGAACTCGCAGTAGAATGTCAAAAGCGGGTAGAAGGCAGCAAGCCTAACGCCCTCCGCCGCTCAGGAATGATTCCCGCCGTCCTCTACGGACACAACGGCTCTGAATCCATTTCCCTTACCATCAAAGCCAAAACAGTTGAACACCTGCTCAAAAAGCACGTAGTCAACAACGCCCTAATTGACCTCAGCATTCCCGAACTCTCTTGGACAGGAAAAACCTTGCTGCGGGAAGTTCAAGTTCATCCTTGGAAAGGCTTTCCTTACCACCTGAGCTTTTTCTCCGTCGCAACTCAAGATAGCCTGGAAGTTGAAGTATCGCTGAGTTTTGTCGGCGAAGCTATCGGTGTCAAGTTAGAATCCGGTATGTTAGAAACTGTGTTGACGCAAATCGCAGTTAAGTGCAAACCTGATAGCATTCCTGATGCAATTGAAGTAGATGTTTCTAACTTAAAGGTAGGGGATGCGCTGCACATTCATGAGTTAGTTTTGCCTCCGGGAGCAGAAGCTCTTGGCGATCCAACTCAGGTGGTTGTTACCGTTCTGGGAACTAAAGCCAGTGCTGAAGAGATAGCAGAAGAAGAAGAAGCAGCAGCAGCAGCAGCTTAATTAGTAATTGCTAATAGTTGTTAAGTAATTCTTGAAAAAAAGGCGATCGCTCGATCCGAAAAGGGCGATCGTTTTTTATTCAATAAGGCTATTCTAGTTTTGGTGCGATCGCACTTGCATTGCTCCGCCTTGAATCTGCTGTCGCACCCATTGACGAAAATCAATCTCTGCGGCAACTTCATCAATGAAAGCCACTTCGAGAAACTGGTATAAATCTGTTTTTTCAATGATGGGAAAAGTGGGAGATCGATCGCACTCGACATAAGCCCCATCGACTAATTGCAGAATCCGCCATGCCCGCCCGTTAAACCGCCAAAACTCAGGCACGCCCATACTGGCATAGAGTGTATTTTTATTGAGATCCGTATGGGTAATATCCACTTCCACGACTAAATCCGGGGCTGGATCGATATTCAAGTTAACCGGGCGATCGGCAACTAAGGCATAATTCTGAATATAATACCCATTGTCTGGCTCGGCGCTCTTGAGTAGGTCTTCGCGATCGAGGGTAGTCGATCCCATCCTCTTCATTTTCATCCCCATCTCAACCACAAGGACTCTAATCAAGCGTTCAATCAAGCGAGCAGAACGTTCATGTTCTTCGAGGGATCTGGTAATTTCTAACACTCCGTTATCGTAGGTAAAGCGGGTGCGATCCGTCAGCAAACTTTGAATTTGCTTGAAGGCCTGCCAATCGAGGTCGCGAAAGGTGAGGCGCTTTTCACCGACAAGTTGAGGTGGTGGCTGTAATAACATCAAAATTACCGCAATTTTAGATCAGACGTACGGTTGAAACCGCTCCTACACAAACGATGTCCGGATGGTGCGCGGACTAAGAGAGGATAACGTAATTTTAACCGCCCACTCTTCAACTCCTCGCTCGATCGGGTGCAAGCTTGTATAGACGCGGTTTGGAACCGCCCAGTCTTCTGAACCGTATTATAATATATTTCTTCAACAAGTCTTGTGGTGCAGGCATCCTGAGTGCGATCGATCGATTTTGATACTACTCGTTCTGCTCTTCAACCCGCGCACCATCCGGGTTTTGTTTCCACCGCCCGGTTTCCACCGCCCGGTTTCCACCGCCCGGTTTTAACCGCCCCGTTTCAACCGCTGGGTTTCTCCCCAGCACCCAGAGTCAAAAAAATTAATAATTAGGGGAACAACCCTGCTAATGTTAGTGTCAAACCCGACTATAATTGTGAAACGCTTTAACTACCCTATTTAATTGCTGCCTCGGTCGCCACCGCCTATATATGCCATCAACAGTCAGTACAGAATCAACAGCGGTTCAATTTAACCAACAGGGAGAAATATACTTATCCCAAGGGAAATTAGAAGAAGCGATCGCCTCCTGCGAGCAAGCTTTGAAGATTCACCCCAATTTTGCCCCAGCTTACAAGACTTTGGGCAACGCGCTGCAAGCTCAAGGCAGGATGGAAGAGGCGCGACACTGGTACGCGAAAGCTATTGAAATAGAGCCGAATTTTGCGGAAGTATACGCGAATTTGGGCAGTATTTACGCGCAACAGGAAAAATGGTCGGAGGCGATCGAGTTTTATCAAAGGGCGATCGCCCTGAAACCGAATTTCGCGGGAGTATACCGCAATTTAGCCAAAGTATTCGGACAAATTGGCAAAGGGGCAGAAGCTCAGGAATGCTGGTATCGTGCATTCTCTTTGGAACCAGAAAAAGCATCGCCGGCAGAACACTTAGGTATGGGTGATGCTTTTTTCCGGCAAGAAAAGTTTCCCGAAGCTATTTCTTGTTACGATCGCGCCATAAAATTAAATCCTAATTTGCCCCAGGCTTACCAAAATTTGGGCGAAGCGCTGAAAAAACAAGGCAAGTTAGAAGAAGCGACAGTATATTATCGCAAAGCTATTGAACTGAACGCAGCTAATGCTAGAAACGGCAGCGAGGGAGAGCAAACTTTGGCTGGTGCAACCGCGACTAACGGTGCTGCTAAGCCGCCACAAGTTCAACAACAAATACCGCAAAAAATTCAACAACCACAATTTCAACAACAAATACCTGAGCAAATATTGCGAAAAATACCGCAAGAAATACTGAAACAAATACCGCAACAACTTCAACAACAGCTTGGGCGTCAACAAGTTCAGCAACCTGTTAATGCTGGAATTACTACAGAAGATCCAGAAGCATACAAAATACTGGCAGAAGGTTATTTTGCTCAGGGGAAATGGGAACAGGCAATTTCTGCTTGCAAGAAAGCTCTACAAATTAAGCCGGAAGCGCCGCTTTACAAAATGCTCGGCAACGCCCTGCAAGCTGTTAGCAAAATTGATGAAGCTAAAAGTTGCTATGTCAAAGCAATAGAAATTAATCGGAATTTTGCTGAAGCTTATGCTAATTATGGCAGCATTTGCGCGCAGCAGGAACAGTGGCAGCAAGCGGTTTCTGCTTACGAAAAGGCGATCGCGCTGAAACCAGATTTTGCAGGTGCTTTCCGCAATTTTGCGAAACTTTTGACTCAGTTAGGTAAGTCGGAAGCCGCGTCAGAAGCTTTGTATCGAGCTTTGGCGATCGACCCAAAATCAGCTACCGCTGAGGATTACGAGAATTTAGCTAAAACTTTAATCGAGCAAGGTAAGGTTGAGCAAGGAATTGATTGTTACCGGCGCGCGGTTGCAATGAACCCAAATGCTGGCGCAGCTTATCACGAATTGGGCGAACTTCTCAGGAATCAAGAACAGTGGGAAGCGGCGGTTGATGCTTACACCAATGCGATTAGAAATAATCCCGAACTTTCTTGGTCGCACAATAATTTAGCTGAGTCGTTGGTGAAGTTGGAACGCTGGGAGGAAGCTATAAATGCTTACCGCAAGGCGATCGAATTAAATCCAGATTTTAGCTGGTCTCACAACAATTTAGCAGATGTGTTGCTGAAGTTGGAACACTGGGAGGAAGCTGTAGAAGCTTACAGTAAAGCAACAGAATTAAATCCTGATTTTAGTTGGTCGCACAACTATTTAGCTGACGCGCTGATTAAGCTGGAACGCTGGGAAGAGGCGATTTCGGCTTACCAAAGGTCGATCGAACTTAATCCCGAACATTTCTGGGCGCAAAACAATTTAGCAGAAGCGCTGGTGAATTTGGAACGCTGGGATGAGGCGGTGGTGGCGTACCGGCGCGCTAATGAACTGAATCCGAGTTTCTTCTGGTCGCACAGCAAGTTGGGCGACGTGTTGCTAGAAATGGAAAGGTGGGATGAGGCGATCGATGTTTACCGTCGGGCGGCCGAGTTGAATGGCGATTTTCCGTGGACTTATTACAACATGGGGACGGCTTTTGAGAAGCTGGAACGGTGGGATGAGTCGATCGCCGCTTACCGCCGTGCTGTGGAAATTCAGCCGGATTTGCCGTGGATTTCGCAGAAGTTGGCTGATGCTTTGAGGATGCGATCGCAGTGGGATTTGCAGCAGGCGATGGGTTTGTACCGCAGGGCGATCGAGGAGAAGCCTGATGACGTGCAGTTGTATCACAAGGCGCTGGAGATTGCGCCGAATGATGCTGACCTTTATGTGGGGTTGGCTGATGCTTTGGTGCGGCAGAATTGGCCTGATGGGGCGATCGTCTTTTATCAGATGGCGTTGCAGGTAAATCCCGAATGCGGTGAGGCGCACTTGCAGTTGGGGCGGATGTTAGCACAAAAGAATGATTTGAATGGGGCGATCGCTTGTTACCGCCGCGCTATTGAAGTTCAACCGGGAGATTACAAGTCTCATCAAATGTTAGGGGATGCTTTAGCCACACAGGGCCAGCGGGAAGAGGCGATCGGTCTTTACCGCCGCGCCACTGAGCTAAACCCAGATTACCCCTATACCTACAACAATTTAGCGGATCTTCTGCGACATCAAGGACAGTGGGAAGAGGCGATCGCCGCTTACCGCCGCGCTATTGAATTAAAGCCTGATTTCTCTTGGTTCCACTATAATTTAGGGGAAGTCTTGACGAAAAAAGGGCAAATAGATGAAGCAAGTTCTTGTTACCGTCGCGCCCTTGAATTGGAACCCAAGATTTTCTAATTTGCGCTGCAATTGAGACTGTATTGCGTAAGTTTATGCAGGCTCAAAGAGGTTATTTATTAAATAAAATAATGTGAACGAGATTAGAGGAACCACTATGAACCCCGAAGCATCTAAGCGTCTGGAAGAATCTATCCAGAAGACTTTATCCACTCACGCTAAAAATAATAAAAGCTATCTATGGATGGCATATTGGGTGATCTTTGAACGGGAAGCTGACCCTGATGGATTAGAAGGTTGGTTAAACGAACTTAATACTGGTGCGTCTCGATCTACTGTTATAAATAAGATGATTGAGGCCCATGAATTTCAACAAAGACTTTTAGGTGAAGAATATCTCACTACTAGCTTAAGTGATGAAGAAAATATCAACAGTATGTTGGATACTAAACTTCATAGCGCTCGGATGAAAATGGTTAGAACACTGCTCCCACCGGCTAAAGTTATCTTAGATTTGGGAGGTTATTCTCTATCCGATCAAAGAGGCGCTCTGTTACAGCTCGGCTATCCTCATTTTCCAGAAGAACTCTATATTAGAGACCTAGCTCCCGACAAAATGATGTTTCCAGGGCCAGAGTGGCCAATAAAAGTTAAGTACCAAAGTTCCGATATTGAATATGTTTATGGCAGCATGACCGACTTAACCTGCTTTCAGGAAAATTATTTTGACTTAGTTTGGTCAGGAGAGTCCATCGAACACATCACCACAGAAGAAGCAGAAAAACTATTTGACCAAGTTTATAAATTGTTAAAGTCTGGTGGTAAGTTTGCCCTTGATACCCCTAATAGGAAAGCTACAAAGCTACAATTCCCGAATAATTATATTCATCCCGAACACAAGCTCGAATACTATTACGATGATTTGTGCAAGCTCTTAGAGAAGCATAATTTCAAAATCATTGAAAGCAAGGGAATTATCGATTTATCGACATCAATTGAAAAATCTAGCATGGAACATTTTAACCATGAATTCATGAACAGTCAACTCATAAATGATAATCCCGATCAATCCTATTGTTTCTACATTTGCTGTATGCGAGCAGAGGATTGTTAGGGCTGTTGATAAATGCAGCCCTGTTTTTGTTTTGCCTGAACGTTTGGTATTTAAAATTTAGATCGCTCTAATTCTCTTTGAGCTTGCAGCGCGGCTTGTTTCCAAGCTTGAGCTTGGGATTCATACCAGCTTTTCTCTTCTATTGTCCTGGTAATATATTCCAGGCGATGTCTAATTTTTTGACCAATAACCTCTGGACTGAATAAAGACCTAATCTCCTTAGCTGCTCTGGCTCCTACTTGTTGTGCTTGCGGATAATTCTCAAAAACATACTGCATTAAAGAACCAGCCCGATCGATATCGGGCTCAGCCCAGATACTACCTTTTGGGTAAAGTCCGTAAGCTTCAGTAGTTGCCACTAAATCGTATTTAACTAAAAAACTATTGCCGACATTCATAAAATCGGTATTCGATGAATAGGCGGTAGCAATGACGGGCTTGCCGTAATACATCGCTTCCGCCATAGTTAAACCAAAACCCTCAGCCCGATGTAGCGATACATAGCAGTTACAATTATCTACTAAGGCATGAACCTCTTCCTTGCTCAAATGACCTTCGATCAATTGAATAGATGGCCAGTCTTCTGCCATTGCTCTTAGTTGCTCGTACTGATTTTGATAAGCTGGATGAGGTCTAAATTTAATAATTAGTAAAACATCTTCATTGGATTTCCCAAAAGCTTTTTTAAACGCCTCAATTGTGGCAAAAGGATTTTTGCGCTCAAAGCCGCTACCCATGTCGAACATGAACAGAAAAATAAATTTATCTTTGGGTAATCCTAAAGCTTCTCTGCCCAAGGTATTGGGCGGTAAATAAATGCTAGGTGGCAACTTAACCACGGGAAGAGGCGACACATCAGAAATAGTTTCAGCAGTGTAATTGCTGTAAGTCCAAACCTCATCAAATCGATTAAAAGCACCCATAAAAAAATCAGGAAATACTGGAAGCTCCCAAATCCAAAAACCAATATTATAGCGGTTATGAAAAAAATCTGGATCGATAGAATTCAACAATGACTCGTGAGGGTTGGTATGGACGATATTAACGGGATAAGAGCGATCGCTGGAAAAACTTGTATATGTATCATCTAAGTTGCGTTGCGAATCTTCTTTCAAATCCTTGATTGTGAAAGGAATGTTAGCAGCTTCTAAGGCTCGGATAGTACCTCGCACCCCTCCGCCCAGACCAAACTCTCCACTTACATGACCGATTACATTAACTCCAAAGTTAGACTTGGGATTATTCAACATAGCTAATTTATTTTCCTGAGAATAAGTATTTTCGGTAAATTCAATTTTTCAAGTGTTCACAAACCTTTGATGTTGTGCTAGCTCAGATTGAACTTGCTGTGCTGTCAGCCTCCAAACTTGGATTTCTGACTGCGCCCCAGCCGCCTCTTGCTGAAGCTGATGGATGCGGGTTGACCAGGTTGTAGATTGGTTCATTCTGTTTCTAATGATTTCCAATCTATTTTTGATTTTGATGCCTTGAAGTTGAGGACTCAGTAAAGACTTTATTTCCTCAGATGCTCTATATCCTACTTGTTGTGCTTCCTGGGGATTCTCAAAAACATACTTCATTAAGGATGCTGCATGATCGACATCGGGATCTGCCCAGTAATTTCCTTTAAAATAAGGCCCATAATCTTCTGTCAGCGTCACTATGTCATATTTTACTGGAAAACTATTGCCGACATTCATAAATTCCATATTAGATGAGTAGCCCGTCGCGATTACAGGTTTGCCGTAGTACATCGCTTCCGCCATTGTCAAGCCAAATCCTTCCGATCGATGCAGGGAAACATAGCAGTCGCAATTTGCTACTAAAGCATGAAGTTCGTCTCTCTGCAAGTGCCCGTCAATAAAGTGAACAGGCCAGCCTGCTGCTTCCGCTTTGAGTCGATCGCGTTCTTCGGGAAAAAAGTTGCCATTAGAAAACTTGAGTACCAGTAAGACATCTTGATTCGATTGAGAAAAAGCTCGCTTAAATGCCTCCAGGGTAGCAAAGGGATTTTTACGCCCTACGGTACTGTGAAAGTCAAACATGAACAGAAAAATACATTTGTTTTCGGGTAATCCCAATGCTTCTCTATCAAACGATGGTGTGGGAAGATCGAGGCTGGACATCATCTTAATCACTGGCACGGGCGATACGGGCGCGATCGCCTCAGCGCAGTAATTACTATAAGTCCATATCTCGTCAAATAAAGAAAAAGCGTACAGCCACCCTGGAGGAAATATCGGCAGTTCCCAAGCCCAAAAGCCAATATTGTATCGACCTTTAAAGCATTCGCGATCGATCATGTTGAAAACAATCGGTTCCGGCAGAGTATGGATTAGGTTAATCGAATAGGGATTTTGCTCGGAAAAACTTGTATAGCTGTTGTCTAAGTTGCGATGCCAATCAACCTTAATATCTTTCAGTGCAAAGGGAATGCCAGCAGCTTCAATCGCTCTGAGAGTGGCTCTAGATCCTTCTCCCAGGCCGTATTCACCGCTGAGGTGTCCGATAAAGTTGATACCGAAATTAGAATCTGGCGTTTGATTTAACATAGTAAGTCTTCTACTTAATAAACATTGAGAATTAAGGCTTGACAATTCAGCGCTGTTGCAGTGGAAAATGCGAGTGTTTTGCTAAATCTTGCTGTACCTGCAATGCTGTCTGCCTCCAAGCTTGAGCTTGACGAGCCAATAAATCTCTTTCTATCTGAAGCTCGTGGAAACGACTTGACAAGTGGGACTGATTGATATTCCCCATGATAAATTCAAGGCGATTTTTTATTTTTATGCCCACTGTTTGAGGACTCAGCAAAGCTCTAATTTCTTGAGCAGCTTTAGCTCCTACTTGCCGTGCTTCCAGAGCGTTTTCAAAAGTGTACTTCATCACAGAGGCAGCATGGTCAATATCTGCTTGAGCCCAGACACTACCTTTGGGATAAGCCCCATAATCTTCTGTTGTTGTCACCAGATCGTATTTAACTGGAAAACTATTGCCAACATTCATAAATTCCATATTAGATGAATAGGCTGTCGCTATTACTGGTTTCCCGTAGTACATGGCTTCAGACATTGTTAAACCAAACCCCTCAGCCCGATGCAGAGATACATAACAGTCACAACAGTTAACCAGAGCGTGAATTTCTGCTTTTGGCAAATGCCCGTCTATAAATTGAATCGAGGGCCAGCCCTCTGTCAATTCGGTTAGCTGCTCTCGCAAGTGCGGGAAATAATGGGTATTGGCAAACTTGAGCACGAGTAAAACATCTTGATTGGATTTTCCAAAAGCTTGTTTAAACGCCTCAACGGTGGCAAAAGGATTTTTTCTTTCAAAGGAACTCGCAAAGTCAAACATGAACAGAAAAATAAACTTATCTTTGGGTAAGTTTAGGTTTTCTCTGGTCAGGGAAGGCTTAGGAAAAGCAAGGCTGACAGGAATTTTGAGCACGGGTACGCGGGAGACAGCCGAAAATGCTTCGGCACAAAAATTGCTGGGCGTCCAAATTTCATCAAATAAATCAAATGCCCACTGCCACTCCTTCGGAAATACGGGCAGTTCCCACAACCACACACCTATATTGTATTTGCCTTTAAAATATTCAGAACCAATACCCGGAAAGTACCCTGCTAAAATCTGCTCGACCCAATTGGGGTTAGTTTGGATAATATTAATGGGATAGGGATTGTCGTTGGAAAAATTTTTGTAGGTGGAATCTGAGTTAGGTTGGCCGCCTACCTTTAAATCGGTCAGAGACAAGGGAATTTTAGCTGTTTCCATTGCTCTGATAGTCCCTCTGGCGGCTTCTGCTAGCCCAAAATCACCGGTTATATGACCGGCCAGATTTACACCCAAAGAATTATTTAGTTGATGATTTAACATTCGTCTTGTTTTTTGCTGAGTTTGTAATCATAGATTGCTTGCCATCTCTTACTAATGGATGGTTAGCGCAGTTTTGCCATTAATGCTACGACGCATCAATTCTTTCCATTCTGCTGAGTTAACTAAGGTATTGGTATCGAGAATCTCTCCTTTTTCTGACGAAAATCTAGCAAAATTTTCTAACCAGTTCAAAACTGTTTCTGTTGTTGAAAAAGGCGTGCACTTCAAGGATTCTTTAAGAAAGTTAGCCATCCCCGCCCTATCGCCTTTGCAATAAGCGTACCACCCCTCCCACAATAAGTCTTTGTACTGCATCTGACTTTTGACCTCTGTTTCTCTAACCCTAGCTTGCGAAAACTTTAATCTTTCCAATTCACTCTGAGTCTGATGCAGTTGTAACTGGGATTGTTCCAATTCACTCTGAGTCTGATGCAGTTGTAACT
>NZ_JAUBVX010000010.1:38920-145426 GCF_036706065.1 Microcoleus sp. A2-C3
CCAATTCACTCTGAGTCTGATGCAGTTGTAACTGGGATTGTTCCAATTCACTCTGAGTCTGATGCAGTTGTAACTGGGATTGTTCCAATTCACTCTGAGTCTGGTGCTGGATTGCTTGGGATTGTTCCAATTCACTCTGAGTCTGATGCAGTTGTAACTGGAATTGTTCCAATTCACTCTGAGTCTGATGCAGTTGTAACTGGGATTGTTCCAATTCACTCTGAGTCTGATGCAGTTGTAACTGGGATTGTTCCAATTCACTCTGAGTCTGGTGCTGGATTGCTTGGGATTGTTCCAATTCACTCTGAGTCTGATGGAGTTGTAACTGGGATTGTTCTAATTCACTCTGAGTCTGATGCAGTTGTAACTGAGATTGTTCTAATTCACTCTGAGTCTGGTGCTGCAGTGCTTGGGATTGTTCCAATTCGCTCTGACTCAGTTGCAATTGCAACTGAAATTCTGCCAATTCACTTTGAGTTTGCTGTAGCAGAGCCTTGTTTTGCTCGAATTCTGCCCGCGTCTCATAGGGCATATTGTATAACAGAGGACTCGGCTCGACATTTAATTTCAAGTGAAAGTCACTTGAAAGCTTGGAAAGCTCGATAACTGCGATCGCATTTGCTTGAGAAAAAGGCGAGCCGTATTCCACATAACTAAGTTCAAGAGCATCTAACTCTTCCCAAAGCACGTTAAAACCACGGTCAGTTGTTTCTCTGTCTATTAGCTTTAAACAATTAACTGAGACAGCCTCTTTAGGAATTCCATATTTTTTGCCTAATAGATACAAATACTCTTTACTAAGTTGAATATACCATTCCCCATCTATAAGTTTTCCAAAAGGAACGGTAATCAAAGCTTTGCCATCAGGAGCAAGTAGGTCGTATATCTTAGCAATTGCTTTTAATGGGCCTTCAAGATCGCGGTTTTCTTCCTGCTCTCCATATCCACCCGAAGGATCTCCTTTTTGTCCAATGTGTTCGACTGTAGAAAGTGAGACAATCGCGTCGTATTTTTCTTCCGACTGCAGGTTCATTAAATCTTCATTATCTACCCCTAGTTCTACTTCAAATTTATCAACAATTCGTCTTGATGTTATACCAAGCGTTTCACTCAAATGGTTTTCATAATGAGATAGTACATTTCCGACTTCAAGGATGCTGGCTGGTTTGTTGATAGTGGCAAGAAAGTTAAAAGCAATAGGTATTTCTACCGCTCTTTCGGTTGGATTATTAAAATTTATACGATTGTAATAAAACTCTTGGTTATTGAAAAAAAACGTTCTTTTCCATTCTTGCATTGTGGCTCATCCTGTCTTTTCTAGATTAAATTTATTCGGCTTTGAGACTTGTGTAAATTGACTTAAGTGATCCTGAAAATGATTCCATTTGACTCATCTGCAGGTCCACCCAATTTTCGCATAAATGATCATTAAGCGCAGCTTATATTACAGCCATTTCCCTGAGTCTATTAAGACTGGCGTCGATAGCTATATGTTCCTGCCAATTTAATCAGGCATCAAGCACTGTCGCCAGAATTTCTGACAACGCATGATGACTTTCACCTGTTGCACTTACACAGCCCTCTGGCTGTTCGTGCTACAACATCAAGTACATCGCCTCTCCAGAGTCCGAGATTCAACCACAGTTTACACTAAGGTTAGGTTATTAAGGTTACATCTTGTCAAAAGTACACAACTTAGTGTAAGGTGAATTAGCTCATCAGCTTAGCACGATTGACAGTAACTCAAAATGGAAGCCAAAAAAACTGCCGTTGATTATTTGGAAGAGGGTGATAGACTTCTAGAGTCAGGGACTCTGGAGGAGGCGATCGCAGCTTACCGTCATGCCATAGAGCTAAATCCTGACCTCTCTTGGTCTCACCACAATTTAGGGGAAGCTCTAGCAAAACTTGGTCAATTGGAGGAAGCGATCGCAGCTTTCCGCCGTGCGATCGAACTCAACCCGGATTTTTCGTGGTCTTATCATCACTTGGGAGATGCCCTCGATGGACAACAACAGTGGGAAGAAGCGGTGCTTGCTTTCCGCAGGGCCATTGAACTCAATCCTGAACATTTTGGATCTTACTGCGGGTTGGGGCAGAGCTTGATTGAATTGGGTAAGTTAGATGAGGCGATCGCGGCTTACCGTCGTGCCAGTGAGCTGGAGCCAGAGGCGGATTGGATTCAGTATAGACTGGGGGATGTGCTGCAACAGCGAACTCAGTTAGATGTGGAGGGGGCGATCGCTTCTTATCGCCGTGCTATAGAGCTCAATCCAGATGATGTGGAAGCTTGTCGCAAACTCCTAGAGATTCAACCTGATAACTTTGAAGTCTGGTTGCAGTTAGGGAAAGCATTGGTCAAACTTGAGCAGTGGGAAGACGCGATCGCGGCTTACCGTCGTGCCAGTGAGCTTGAGCCAGAGGTGGATTGGATTCAGTATACACTGGGGGAGGTGCTGCAACAGGGATCTCAGTTGGATTTGGATGGGGCGATCGCGGCTTATCAAAAAGCGGTTGATTTGAATCCGAGTTCGGAGACGTTTCGGCAGAAGTTAGAGAAGGTATTAGCTGAACAGAATCATGTTTCTGAAGAAGAAATAACAGAAACCATTGAAGATTGTTTGGAGTTCAAGGAAACTCCAATTGAACAAAAGAATATAGAACAAGCGATCGCTGAGTGGCGAAGTAATGTTGAGTTGAATCCACAAGCAGATAATAACAGCTTATTAAATAGCTTAGAACCGATATCTAATTTCCAGATTTATCCTGAACAGTTAGCGATTAATTCAGGGCAATTGGTTGAAAAAGGCACTAAAAAACAGTTAGTTAGTCCTGCCGGAAATCATGCGTTAGTGTCTTTTGGTCCTTACATTAATGTTCCTGATGGTTTATATAAAATCGGGGTTAACTTTCAGTTTATAGAAACCAATTTAGACAAAGAATTAGAAAATTCTGATCGAGTTGGTTTTAAGTTAGATGTAGCAACTGAAGGCCTCTACGTTTGGGGGGAAATCAATGTTTATACCCGACAAGACAAACTAGAATTTTTTATAGAGTTAGTGGATGCCAAAAACCTAGAAATTCGTTTTTGGTCAACAGGGATATCTTTTGCCGTAAATTGGATAGAATTGAACCTGCTTTATCCCCCTATAAATCAAGATTTGGCTGCTGATTACTTTTTTGATTTAGGAAAGCACCTACAATTGAAAGGCAAACAAGAACATGGAGGTAGATTACACCGCAAAGTGGTGGAATTGTATCCAGAAGGTTATCTGGACAAAGCAATTGCCCATTGGCGACAAACCAGAGAAATAGAACCTAACTGGATAACATACTTTAACCTAGGAATGCTACTCGCGCGAAAACAACAATTTGAAGAAGCTTTCGCCTGCTCCCAAAAATTATTGGAAATCCAGCCTAAAAAAAACGATGTTTATTCAGATTTAATCCTGAGTTTAGCCAAAAAGGATATCACCATTTTTCAAAAGGCTTCTCAGAAACAATTGAATGAAGGAGAGATTTATGAAACAATATGGCAGGGCCTTAATCAGTTAGGCATCCTCAACAAGGAAAGTTGTGATTTGCCTACAGCAATTAGTCCTGAAGCTACTTATAAATACTTTAGTGAAAATAGTAATTATAAAATTATTAACTGGTCGTCTCTGACAGATTCTGATCGATATTTTATTGAACAAGAGGGTTTGTCTATCGCTAATTTAGAATTAATCTCCAAAGATGATATAGAATTAGAAGAAATATATATTAACAGTTTTGAACATAATCTAAAACGAAACCTATCTAAACAAGCATGGCGGGAAGATAGAAGCGTAAAAGGTTACCATAACGTCAAAGAAGGAAATTATTTTAAGCAAAGTATTGTAGAAACTGGCTATATTTATTGTGTTTGTCCTGTAACGGGTAAGATTCTTAGAAGTAATCATTCATTTTTACTGGCACTTGGTCACACTATACAGATATACCGATTTGAGGGGGGTGAAGTATTTTATTTAGTATGTTCAACATGGCTTGGACATAAAACCCTACTCTATTTTCCCCAAAAAGAATTAATTATTAGAATTTATCCTTTGAAATATATCCCAGATGAAAATGTCATAAATCTACTTAAGAGTAAAGCCGTCGCTTTTTGGAAACAATTTAAACATTATATATCAAAAAATAATCAAAAAAAGCAAATAGTAGCAATGTTGGGTTTTTATGGTAGTCTAGGTCATTATTATTGGAACGAACTAACAGGAATTTATCATTTATACGAAGCTAAAATTTTAGATAAAGTGGATAAATTTTTAAGAGGGCCGCAAGATTTATTACAAGTAGGGGAAATTTTCCCAGAAATTCCTGCTGAAAAGATAATTTCTACAACAGACGATACCGAAGACATTTTTAAAAAATGTATGGAGAATAATTATTTTCTTGTTTGGGTAACAGATTTAGTAATTAAGGAGGAATTAGCCAGTAGAACGTATCAAAACTCGATCAAAAGATGCTCCAAAAATCCCGAATTTATGCAAGAAGTAGCTACAGCAAAACAACATTTTCCTTTGCTTTGTGTGCAAGTTCGTTCCCACAATAGAAGATGGATATCTCAAGTAGAAGGAACTGCTAATATTATCAAGAAATTATATCAAGATTTTCCTAATTTAGGAGTTGTTTTTGATGGTTGGTCTCGAACAGATAAAGAAAACTTAGTCGTCGAATCAATGATTAAGATAGATCGATCTATAGCAAAACAAATTAAAGAACTTATACCCGATACTATTCCCTGCTATAGTACAATAGGTTCCACACTTTATGAAACAATATATTTTGCTCATGCTATAGATTTATACACAGGATCAATGGGTACTGGACTCACTAGCTTATTATGGATTGCTAACAAAACTGGTGTAGTGCATACATCACAAATACATTGGAATGCTTTCAATCAAGACGCATTCTCATCTAAAATCAGAGAAAATGGAGTGATGCCAGTTTGGATACAAAAAGATGATATTATTGAAAATATGAATGACCCTAATCTTAACCGTGACTATGATTGTGATTGGCAAATGATTTACAGTGAACTCATGCAAATATTAAAAAACTTGCCAAAAAGAGACTTTGAAGGGGTAATCAAATATTATCGTAAGGCTTGTGAGTTAAATCCTAACTCATTTGATGCTCATTATCAGTTAAGTGTTTGTTTGTCTGAATATACTCAATCTAAGTTAGCAGATATTGAGTCTGATCCTGAATCGGGAAAAGTTATTCTGCAACAGCTTCAAGAAGCTCACCCTGACAGAGATTTGTCCGATTTGAATGATGACGCACTTCTGCAAGCCTTATCTGAATTTTCTGATCAATCTTTTGTTAGAGAACTTTACACAACTTATCTGATGCGTGAACCAGCACCAAGTGAGACAGAAGGGTGGTCTATCCATATAGCTTCAACCGGTAGAAAAGGATTGATCACTATATTTAGAAATTCGCCAGAATTCAAGAACGTCCTAAATATACAGGGACAAGAAAACGTACAGAAACATATAGCTATTCACTGCAAACGCATAAACGTTGGCTCAGAATATTTACCAGAAAAAAAGGATTGCTATCAACGATGTATGGAATTAAACCCCTACTCTTATGATTTATATTTAGAGTCCGGTCAAGATTGGGATAGAGCAGGAAGACCTGATGAAGCTATTTTAGATTACCAGCAAGCTATTAAAATTGGCTGTAAACTGGTAGACGAAGACCGCATAGAAGAAGCAATTAAATGCTACAAAAAATCCTTAGAAATTTTCCAGGAAAAAATCGAAATTTACTATGATCTATCATTAAAACTAGCTAGTCACGGAAAAATTAATCAGTTACTGTCCTGTTATGATGAACTATTAAAAGGATCTGAAAAAAGCTTTTATTTTTATCATAACTTAGCTTTGTTTTTGGCAAAACAAAATTTTATGAATGAAGCTGTTACCTGTTTGGAAAGGTTGTCGAAGATTTCAGAATTAAATAATGATAAACATTTATACGAAAGGATATGGAATGACTTAAACAATAATACCAATAATACTTTTGTATTTTCAAACAATCAAATTGATTATCCCGATGAAATTGATCGGCAAGAGGCAGAAAAATACTTCCAAAGCCATAGTCGTTATTTATTTGTCACTTTACAGACATTAACAGAAGAACAAAAACTCTATCTAAATCAAATGGGTTTGCTCATAGATAATTTAGGATTAATGGCTGAAGATGATTTTTATCTTGAAAGAATATACATTAATAGTTTTTCTGAGCCACAACAAGAACTCTCATCTAGTAAGCTTAGACTAACCACCCCTTCTTATCAACAAAGTTTAGTAGAGACAGGTTATGTTTATACAATCTGCCCTTTCAGTGGTCAGGTTCTAAGGTCTAATCAATCCTTTGTGATTAACCATCACGAAAACCCTATCAAGCAAAGAGGACACGACTTACAAAGTTTCTGTTATAGATTCTCAGGGAAGGAGATTTTTTATTTAATTGTAGGTTGTCCCGGTGGAGAAAGGCTTTTAGCTTATTTTCCTAAATTAGAGTTAATAATTTGTTTAAATGCCGCATTATTGGGGTTTGCAAGACCAACAGAAAGCATCAACAAACTTAAAAGTTATATGGTTAGTTATTGGCGTGAGGTAAAATCATATTTATCTCAAGAAACTAAACATAAAAAGCTTGTTGATGTTATCGGCTTAGGATTTAACATAGGACATTATGTTGGGCAAGATTTGGCGGGGATTGATGTACTGCGTGAAAATGATATGTTACACAAGTTGGATAAAATTATGGTAGCGCCTGGCGACTATTTCAGTTGTCAGGATATTTTTCCAGAAATTCCTGCTGACAAGTTCATTGAAGTAGAGGATGTTAGCGATGTCTTTAAAAAAGTTATAGAAAATAATTATGTAGCTTTAAGAGTAAATGGCATCTTTATGAGAGATCAATTAATTGAGAGAATACGCAAAGTTTCTTACCAGAAATGTTCCCAAGAATTTATTCAAAAGGTTGAGGAAGCCAAGAAACAATGTTTCCCCTTTTTGGGTATTCAAATTAGGGCTAAAAATAGTAGGAGAACATGGCTATCTCAAGTAGAGGGAATTGGCAATATTATCAATCAACTTTATGCCGACTACCCAAAATTAGGTATTGTGTTTGATGGTTGGTCTATTACAGGTAAGGAAAATGAGTCTAGTTCCTGTTGGTCTATGATTGATGCGGACAAAGCCACTATGAATGACATAGTAGCTTTGATTCCTAGTCAAATTCCTGTGTATAGCGCGATTGGTTCCACAACTTACGAAACGGTTGCTTGGGCTTTGAATATAGATTTGCACATATCACCCGTTGGGGCTGGATTAACGTTCTCCGTATGGATAGCTCATAAGCCTGGTGTATTACATGCACATACTGCTGGTCTTGCTGCTTGGGGAGAACCATACTATGTCAACCCAAATCAACAAATTATTGAAAGTTTCCAGCCACAAGTATTGGTTCCAGATAATAGTGTAGAAAATTTTGACAACTTTAACTATAAATGTGATTGGCGAGTAATTTATAATGAAGTTATTAAGATAATCAAGGAATTGAAAGAGTAAATGATGTTAAGTTTAGGAAAAAATAGATTTTTACTTTCGCATCGAGTCCCTTGCTAGCCACACAATGACTAACAAGGTCACTTTTTACAACAGTCAATAGTCAATTCCACCACACCTACAACTTACCTATGCTGAACTAGATTTTCTTCTCGGAGGTTTGATAATTCCAGAAAGCTTAGCCAAAGAGGTACTGAGTATTCCTATTGGCTCTCATTATCAAAGGAGAATTTTAACTTAGTTAGGGCTTGCTGAAAAAGCCCACAAATCGAATCCAGGTGCCAAACAGCTTGAAAAATGGGAGATTCGGAGATGGGTTCCCAAATTTACTCCACAATTTTCCACCGAAATCCAAGGATTTTGAGCCGAAAAACGTCATAACCTTGCACTTTTTTTTGTTTAAAAATATTGAAAGCCTTGGCACTCATAGCTTCTAGTTCTATTCAGCAAGCCCTAGTTATTTCAGATCTCTAAAGAACCATAAGTTCTAGCGCCTTTGGCTATCCTCAGTAAGGGTACTTGCAGGCAAACTGAGGATGCTCAAACTTATTTTGGTGTATTCTGTATCGACTTCGGCCCTGAAATGACGCGATCCCACTCGCATCACAAAATTTTCGTTACTTGCGCTGCAACCAAGCCCCCGGCCAGTGAGTTACATTCTCTGTCAAATCGCTCTCGCTAAACGGCCATTTAGGCTGCTCTAGCACAAACTCAGAATGCCCCTCCGCAAACTCAGCCGCCGCCGCAGTAGGATGATCCCACTTCCACTCTGGATTGCCACGCGGCACATCATCCAAATCCTTCATAATCCCATCTGTAGCAATTATGTAGGAGCCCGGTGTCACCAGACCGCAATAAGCCTCTAACTCGTCAGCAACGTGCTGTTTCGTGTGGCACGAGTCAAGACAAACCAAGACAGTCTCCCCAGGATTTAGAAGTTTTTTCACATCACCTACAATGCCGGGGTCTGTAGAACTCCCTTCCACTAAAGTAATGAACGATGACAATTCATGTTCCTCTATAGCCTTGCGGTTGTGAGGTCTGATTTCAATGTCAACTCCTATTACCCTCCCTTTGCCCATTGCTTTACAAAGACTTGCATAATAAATCAGAGATCCACCATGTGCTACACCTGTTTCAACAATCACATCCGGTTTAACTTGATAAATAACTTCCTGAATGCGAATCACATCTTCAGGCAGTTGCAGCAAAGGGCGACCGAGCCAACTAAATGTATAAGAATATTTCTGATTCCATCCGACTTTAACCCATTGCAGCGATATCAGTTCAAAAGCCTCTTTTGTATAAAGGTCTAATACCTGCTTCTGGTTATCAATTTCACAAGTGAGTGTTTTTTCAGTCGTATCGATTGTCAATTTCATAAGTTACTCCACTAATAAATCAATATTGATATTTGCTGCCTTTAATAAAGCTGAATTCTCTTCATAATAATTCGGATTCATCAAAATAGCAGTTGTAATTCCCCGATCGCCCATCTCATGATAGCTGACAATGGGGTGGGCTGTCCCAGGGATATACTTACCTTGTTTGTTAGGGTTCAGGTCAACAATGCAGTCAATCCATTTACCATCGGGATCAATAGTATTGGCAAAAGTTACGCCCTTAGCTCCCGCCCCCCAAAGAGCAACTTTTCCTTGACTAGCTAATTCTTGAATCTTAATTTCCCACTTTCCGATCAGTTCCCGTTCTGATGTAGCAAATTGCTTAGCTAAAAGCGAGATGGATGCTGGGTTTTTCGTGACCGCAGGTTGTTGGGCCGGAATCGTAGCTTCTAACCAGAGATATTGCCCTCCAAATACATGATCTACACTCTCAACCTGAAAACCAGATACTTCAAAAGCCGTCGCGAGCGACTGTGCCGTAAAGTAGGAACAGTGTTCGTAGAAAAAATCCCATATTACTTGATTGCGGAGTATCCACTCCACGCACGGCGTTTCAAAGAAAACGCGAGCTTGAGGGGAATTAACCAAAGCTTGTCGGACAGAAGAGAGTAAGTTCAGAGGATCAGGAACGTGTTCGATCGCGTGGCGACAAACAACCACGTCAGCATGAATATTAGCACAATCTGAGTCATAGTAGCGTTTTTCAAACTTCAAGCGGCCGTCAAGAACAGTTTCTTCCCCGACATAACTTGGGTCAAACCCATAACCCTGATTTCCCAATTCCTCAGATTCTACTAGCTTCCTTAAAAATGAACCCTTACCGCAGCCCACTTCCACAATCGAACAATTTTGAACATTTTTATCATAGATTAGAGACCGGGCAAGTTCGCAAATATAACTCTCAAAAGATGGCGAATAAGTCTGGCTGTTATCATAATCTTTGCCATAGCTTAACTTGGAACCATCGAAATCAGCATTAAAAATAAATCCACAGTCTTCACAAACTGCTAGATTCAGATTGCCGCGATTGATTTCTAGAGCAGATATGCGATCCGCCATCACTAGGTTTTGATGAACGGGTACGCTACATCGAAGCAAAAATGGGGATACTAAGTTGGAACTACAAACAGGGCATTTCTGCATATTTAAAACTCATTTAAAGGTGAAATTTTAGATGTTGTGTAGGTGTTAACTTCCTTATCTTAAAAAAAATACTGACTAATTGCTCAATTTGCAATCCTGTATTATTTGAGTTTCCCACCAGATTATAGCTTGTCTTAATCCCATCTCTAAGCTAAACTTTGGCTTCCAACCCACCTCATTCAATAAGCGACGCACATCAGCCACTAACAAGGGCGGTTCTTTCGCAGCAGACGGGATAGCACCTAACTCTACTAAATCGGATCGCCCAATTAAATCAGCTATTTTATAAACAACATCTTTAATCGCGATCGCCTGTCCCGATCCAATATTAACAGCACCCGTCACCTCACTCTCCAAAAGAGCCACAAAAGCATCAGCCACATCCTGCACGTACATAAAATCGCGAATTTGATTGCCGTGAGAACAACGAGCGGGTTCTTCCTTCAAAAGAGAAAGAATCACCGAAGAAACCAGCCGGTTCGGATACTCGTAAGAACCGTAGGGAAAGAAAATCCGTCCCCAAGCACTGCTGAGACTTGTTGTCTGTGAATAGGAACTCACTATCTCCTGCAAAGCTTTTTTACAAATACCGTAGGGAGTATCTGGATTGAGCGGTGTTACAAATTCTGAGCAATAACCGTAATTCCAATCATACTCCGCACAGGTTCCGCCCATCACAGCGCGATCGCCCCCATGCTCTCGAAATTGCCTCAACAATTCTATACTAGCTTGCACCCACAAAAAGTTATCCTCAGATTTCCAATATTGACCGGGTACTGTATAACACCAGGCAAAGTGCAACAAATGCGTTGGCTTTACTTGACAAACTAACTCTTTAATGGATGTATGATCTAACAAATTTGCCAGATGCCACGTACAGTCAGAACTCAAACTCGGCAAAGTCTTAGAAGTGACAGCATGAACTTCAAAGCCGCGTTCCACCAGCGTCTTTAAAGCGTGTCTGCCAACAAAACCCCCCGCACCCGTAACCAACACTTTTTTCATAGCAAAAAATTAGGGTAACTCCGGTCTTTTTCCGAAATCACGCGCTGAGATATCTCAGGCCAATCAATCCCAAATATCGGATCGTCCCACCGCACTCCCCTTGCAGATTCCGAGCAATAAAACTCCGACATCTGATAGAAAACCTCAGTATTGTCCGCCAAAGTTTGACAACCGTGAGCCATACCTTCAGGAATATATATCATCTTGCGGTTTTCAGCATTTAGCTCAACTGAAAACCAGTCTTTGAAAGTAGGCGAATCGGGACGCAAATCTATAATTACATCATAAATTCCCCCTTTTACACATCTAACTAACTTGGCTTCCTCGTAGGGTTTAGCCTGATAGTGCATCCCCCGCAAAGTACCTTTCTTCAGGTTAAAAGAAATATTGCACTGCACTAAATTAGGATTCAAACCGTGTTCTGCAAACTCCTTTTGACACCAAGAGCGCCCAAAAAAGCCGCGCTCGTCCTCTATTCTATCTACCTCAATAACGTAAGCTCCCTTAATTTTTGTTTCAGTAAACTTCACCCTATCACCTCCACTTTAGGAATCAGCACCACAAATTTACCTCCCCACTCGCGGATATAATCCATCTGACTTACTATCTCATCTTTGATGTTCCAAGGCAAGATCGCCAAATAATCCGGTTTAGTTTCCCGAATTTTATCTGGATGATATATCGGAATTTGAGTTCCCGGCAAAAACAAACCCTGCTTGTGCGGGCTTAAATCCACCGTATAATCAATCAAATCCGTGCGAATACCGCAATAGTTCAGCAGTGTATTAGCCTTAGCCGGCGCACCGTAGCCCGCAATTGATTTGCCCTGGTTTTTAGCCTCAATTAGGAAACTTAGCATTTGGCGCTTGGTAGACTTCACCTGTTCGCCAAATCCTACATAAATTTCTATTTCGTTGAGTCCTGCTTGCATTTCCTTAGCTTTAAGTTGGGAAATGCGATCACAAACCTGTATACTCTCACAATCTGCGTGCCTTCCGTAAATCCGCAGAGAACCCCCGTGCGTCGGTAACTCATCCACATCAAACAAAGTTAAACCGTGACTTGCAAAAATTTTCTCGACAGTCAGAAATGAGAAATAAGAGAAATGCTCGTGGTAAATTGTGTCAAACAAATTGTCTTGAATTAGTTGCAATACATGAGGAAACTCCATTGTCAAGACACCGTTTGGCTTCAGGAGAATTTTCATCCCCGCCACAAAATCATTCAAGTCGGGTACGTGAGCCAACACATTATTGCCCAGCAACAAATCCGCCTGCTTCCCTCTTGCAACCAACTCTTTAGCCGTTTCCACTCCAAAAAACTTGACCAAGCTTGGAATGCCTTTTTCCTCAGCTACTTTGGCTACATTTGCAGCCGGTTCAATCCCCAATACGGGAATTCCTTTCTGCTGAAAATACTGGAGCAAATAGCCGTCATTGCTAGCGAGTTCAATTACCTGACTGGTTGTATCAAATCCAAACCGCTCCACCATCAAGTCAGTATAATTCTTGGCGTGGCGCAGCCAAGAGTCTGAATAGGAAGAAAAATAAGCATAATCGCTGAAGATGCTATCTGGGGATTCAAACTCTTCTAGCTGCACTAAAAAACAATTACCGCAGACATAAGTATGAAGCGGATAAAATTTCTCTGCACAATTCAGATGCTCTTGAGCAACAAAAGCATTCGCCAGCGGCGACATCCCGAGATTTACAAAAGTATGCTCCAATGGGTGACTGCAAAAACGACATTTAGATGGCACCGAATTAGCCCCCTTGACTATCCAATAAGAGAAAGAAAATTAAAACCCCAGTCACAGAAATCCTCAATCACACGTTGATAAAACAGGGACTTTCATTCAGCAAAAATTGCTCATACCACTCAATTGTTTCTTTCAACCCTTCTTCTAGAGGATATTTAGATTCCCATCCGAGCATTTTTCGCGCCTTATCTGCCGAGAGATACTGATGTTTGATTTCATTCTTAGCCCGATCCAATATGACTGGCTCTAAATGACTCTTACCCATCAATCTCAAAACATGGTCTACCATGCCGCGCACAGAAATTTGTAGCTCATTGCTGAAATTAAACGCTTCTCCCAAAATTTCCGGCCTGTCCATTTGCTCTGCCAAATGGAGATAAGCTAAAACCCCATCCTTAGCATAAAAATAGTCGCGGATAAAAGTGCCATCACTACGGATGACTACTGGCTTTTCACGTAATGCCGATCGAATTGTAGACGGAACAATGCGATTAAAATTTAAGTCTCCACCGCCGTAAAAGTTGCCACAGCGAGTAATGCAAACAGGCAAACCATAACTGACGTAATAAGTCCGACTGATTAAATCAGCACAGCTTTTAGAAACATCATAAGGGTGTTCTCCTTGCAGCGAAGTTGTTTCGCTATAAGGCAAAACAAGCTGGTCTCCATAGGCTTTATCGCTGGATGCGATGACAATTCGACTCACACCTCCGACACGGCGACAAGCTTCTAGAATATTCCAAGTGCCTTTGATGTTGGTTTCAAAAGTTGCTAACGGCTCTCTATTTGCAACTCCCACAATTGTCTGAGCTGCTAAGTGAAACACCGTGTCTATTTCATACTCATTAATCGCTCGTTCTACGGTTGGCAAATCCTCAACACAACCGCGCACTATATTAATTTGCCGATACCACTCTCCAGCATAAAGTCGGGATTGTGGCACCAAATCACGGACTAATCCCGTTACCAAGGCGCCTCTTTCCAACAACTCAGCCACTAACCAGTTGCCCAAAAGACCTGTGCAACCTGTCACCAATACCGATCGATCGCGCCAAAATTCACTCATTCCCACACCTTCCAAGGAGCCTCTCCATTATCCCAAAGTTCGTTCAAATATTTATACTCGCGGTAAGTATCCATCGCAAAAAAGAAACCTTCGTGGCGGTAAGCCATCAATTGCCCCTCTGCCGCTAACCGCTCCAGTGGCTCTCGCTCTAAGAAACAATCATCTCCGCTCAAATCTTCAAATATGCTGCGGTGAAGTATCAAAAACCCTGCACTTGCCCAGCCATCTATTTGAGGTTTTTCCGTGAATTCCAGAACTTTACCTTGGTTGTCCACATCTAAAATACCATATCGAGACATCGGACGCACTGTACTAACAGTTGCCAGCTTACCATGAGACTTGTGAAAATCTAGCAGCGCCCCAATATCGATATCAGCGACTCCATCACCATAAGTCACCATAAAGGTATCCTCGGCAATGTATTTTTCCACCCGCTTTACCCGCCCTCCAGTCATGGTATCCGGGCCAGTTTCCGCAAGTGTCACCTTAAAATCTTGCTCTTGATGCTCCTCGTGATAGGTGATCTGGTTTTGGCGGCCCAAGCAAATAGTCAAATCATTATTCATCGCTTCATAATTCAGGAAATACTCCTTAATCATGTTCCCGCGATAGCCCAAACACACAATAAAGTCCCGGAAACCGTAGTGGGCATAGGTCTTCATAATATGCCAAATAATCGGCCGCCCGCCCACATCAACTAGGGGCTTAGGACGAAATTCTGTTTCTTCTCGGAGACGAGTCCCCAAACCGCCGGCTAGTATAACTACTTGCATTTTTTCACACTTTGAAATGTCATTAACTAATCTCTAGTTACAGTGGAATCCTGGGAAACGGACAGCAGTTCCAAATTCGCTTTCAAATATGCGACAAAGCACATAACTCAATTTAGGTGTATCAGGGGTAATTCCATCCTTCATTTTGTCATAATCTGGGTCGTGACTAATTACCCCATGATTACTATAGGCAATCCATTCACCTCGATATTTTTTCAACTCTTGGCGATTAGCCTTATACCATTCCTTAGCCGTTGGATATTCTGGTGCCATATTTTTACCCCAGAATTTTACAACATCAAACCATCCTCGCCTCCACCATCATCCGCACCACATCGGGCATCTTATACTTCGCCTCCCAGCCTAACTTTTCCTTCGCCTTACTCGGATTCCCCAACCCAACCGCAATCTCCGTCGGTCTGTAGAGACTCGCATCAGTTACCAAATGTTCCTGCCAGTCCAAACCCGCAGCAACAAAAGCCGATCGCACAAACTCCTCCAAAGGATAACTTACACCCGTAGCAATGACATAATCATCCGGTTCATCCTGCTGCAACATCAAATACATCGCCTCCACATACTCCGGAGCCCAGCCCCAGTCCCGCTGCACCGAAATGTTGCCCAAATGCAGTTTTTCCGAACTACCCGCAGCAATTCGGCACACCACAGATACAATCTTTTGCGTCACAAACCTCTCCGGCCGCAGCGGCGACTCGTGATTGAATAAAATACCAGAACACGCAAACAAATTGTACGCTTCCCGATAATTTGCTACTTCCCAAAATGCCGTTGCTTTCGCTACAGCGTAAGGACTTCTGGGGCGAAAGGGCGTGTTTTCATCCGCTGCTGTGCCTCCGGTATCCCCAAAACATTCGCTGGAACTGGCATTGTAAAGTTTAATTTTTCCCCCTGTGAACCGGATTGCTTCTAACAGATTTAATGTGCCTGTGGCAATGCTTTCGAGGGTTTCTACGGGTTGTTCAAAAGACAAGCCGACGGAACTTTGACCCGCTAGATTGTACACTTCGTCTGGTGCAATTTTTGCCAATACTTGCAAGACGCTGCGAAAATCGTTGAGAGACATGGATTCTAGTTTTACTCTGTCTCGGATTCCCAAACGAGCCAGGTTTCCGAAACTCGACATTTGGGCGTCTCTGGAGGTGCCGGAAACTTCATAACCTTTATCCAGAAGCAGTTTAGCTAAATAAGCTCCGTCCTGACCGGATATACCGCAAATTAACGCTTTTTTCATATCACATTTTGTTTTTTCAACTCTACCGTAGAAGAACGGGCGGTTGCAACCGCGTCAATACAGACAAAACCCACCTCCGTGGGTTGAAGACCGGGCGGTTGCAATTGGGTTATTCTTCCGTCCGCGGAGGCGGACATCGTTTGTGTAGACGCGGTTTCAACTGTACCTCTGCATCTACAAAAAAATTTCAGGACTTACGCCGGGGACTAAAGAAACCGGGTTTTTTACCGATATTAAGGGTTTGAACCAAATATTGGGGGAAAAACCCGGTTTCTGCTCACCCGTGTGATATCGCGAAATCTCGTTTATATCCGAGGCCTGATCCCCCTAAATCCCCCTTAAGAAGGGGGACTTTGAGAAGACTCCTGTCCCCCCATTTTTTAGAGAAGACTCCTGTCCCCCCCTTTTTAAGGGGGGTTAGGCAGGGTCTGGGCCTAAGAAGACCGGGCGGTTGAAACCGCCTCTATACAGACAAAACCCACCTCCGTGGGTTGAAGACGCGGCACTTACAATTGGGTTATTCTTGAGTCCGCGGAGGCGGACATCGTTTGACAAGACGCGGTTTCCACCTTACGTCCTATCTAGCCTTCCCACCGTTGGGCGACCAATTCAGCCAAGTCAACAACCCGCTGACTGTAGCCCCACTCATTGTCGTACCAAGACAACACCTTTACCAGGTCGCCGTCCATAACTAGCGTCAAGCTGGAATCCAGGATCGAAGAAGCATCATTTCCGCGATAGTCGCAAGAAACCAGAGGCAAATCGTTGTACTCCAAAATCCCCTTCATCGGGCCTTCGGCTGCTTCTTTGAAAACTTGATTTACCTGCTCGGTAAAAGTCTTTTTCTCTACCTGAGCCACAAAATCAACTACCGACACATTCGGAGTCGGCACGCGCATGGCTATGCCATTTAACTTACCCTTCAACTCTGGAATCACCAAAGCCACAGCTTGAGCAGCACCAGTAGAAGTTGGCACAATGTTCATCGCCGCAGCCCGCGCCCGCCGCAAGTCGCGGTGGCTGGCATCCAACAAGCGCTGGTCGCCAGTATAGCTGTGCGTAGTGGTCATCATGCCTTTGATGATGCCAAAATTGTCGTTAAGCACTTTCACTACGGGAGCTAGACAGTTAGTGGTACAGCTAGCATTGCTGATGACTGTGTAGTCACTGTGCTTGTAGTTGTGGTGGTTGACTCCCATCACATAGGTGCCGACTTCAGGCCCTTTGCCCGGAGCTGTAATCAGCACCTTTTTTGCGCCTGCTGTGATATGCTTCGATGCACCAGCTTGGTCAACGAATACACCAGTCGCTTCAATAATCAGATCAATACCCCAATCTTTCCAAGGCAGGTTGAGCGGATTACGATCGCTCACACATTTAACTGTCTTGCCATTGAGAATAATCGAATTTTCATCCGTACTGATGTCCACACCCTTCAACGTTCCCATCATGGAATCGTATCTCAGCAAGTGAGCATTAGTTTTGGGATCGGAAGTGTCATTAATTGCTACCAGCTCAAGCTGGCTATTTTCTCGGCCCAGCAAGCAGCGCGTAAAACTGCGTCCAATACGTCCAAAACCGTTGATCGCGACTCTAATCACCTAGTACCTCCTAATGATGGCAGCCCTTAGCTCAGGCTGAAATTTTGGAAAAATTTAAGAATTGACTTATGAGACAAAATCATATCGCAAAGCTCGATCCTTTCTCACTTTTTGTGTTTATCCAAAAAACCTAAACTTTTTTAGAAGGCAGAAATCCCAACACACAAGGCATTCAGCTTTCGACTGCTGGTTGCTGGTAAAGGCTGTGAGTCGCAATATAACTTCGGACACTTTCCGGTACTAAGTAGCGGAAGTCGCGACTTTCGGCCGAGCAGCGACGGATGTGGCTTGACGAAATCTCGATCGCCCGCATCGCCAAAACCTGCCACCGAAGTTGCACTCCCAAAACAGCCATCTGTTCAGCAACTTTACAGCAAACAGCACTTGTCTCAACCTGGATATTGTCTCCGGCCCAATCATCAATGCTCGACTTTCCCATCTCCGACTCCCCCACTCCGACACTTTCCCGTCCCGCCACCAACCAGTCACACAAACCGGCAATTTCCGCACAGCGTGGCCATTTGGGGAGAGTTTGGAGTGCGTCAGCACCGATAATCCAGTAACGCTGAGCCTCGGTCGCCAAATTTTGTAAATACAGTAGGGTGTCAATAGCAGAAGTTCCAGAGGCATTGGTATCCACTGGCAAAAATGCAAAATCCGACCGCCCGGCCGTTGCCAGAGCCACCATTTCCCGCCGTTGGTCAAAACTTGCCAA
This sequence comes from Microcoleus sp. A2-C3, assembly GCF_036706065.1. Taxonomy (NCBI): domain Bacteria; kingdom Bacillati; phylum Cyanobacteriota; class Cyanophyceae; order Oscillatoriales; family Microcoleaceae; genus Microcoleus; species Microcoleus sp. A2-C3. The sequence continues at coordinate 57,266 of NZ_JAUBVX010000010.1, forward strand.
AACACTGTGCGACTTGTGACGAGGCGTGTGATCGATCGCCCAAATGACTCGATCGATCCCAAATTGACTCACCGCCGTCTCGGCCATCAACAAATGCCCGCAGTGAACCGGATCGAAAGTCCCCCCCAAAATTGCTACTTTTTCCATACAAAGTGGTAGTCTTGGTAAATCTTTGTGGGTTTCACCCCACATCGGGCTTAATTCAGTTGACAGTTGACAGTTGACAGTTGACAGTTGACTGCTTGAGGGCGACCTCTACCTAAAAGCAAGAGAATTGGAGTAATGAATAGTTTTCTTTTAATTTCTCCCGATCAGGGTTCCGGCTTTAAACCAATTCTTTCTGATAAAAACATCCCCCGGCTGTGCTGACGTATCCCAGCACAGCCAGGAGATGGAAAAAAATCATACAGGAATATGCGATGCGATCGGCCCAAATCAGTCTGTTGCCCCAGACTGCAAAGCCCATCCTCTCTAACCTGCAATTTTATAGTTGTGACTATTCCGGAAATCGACTCGGTACTAAGTCAAATAGGATACAAGACAAACCTCTCTACAAATCCCCAAATTTAGGGAAGGGCAGAGAATTGTATACAAAAATGTCTAGCGAACTGTATCCTGAAAAAAACAATTCTTGATGTCAGGAACCTCAGCTATCAGGCATGAGGCTTGTAAGATTCTTACGAGCCGTTCTGACCAGCTATAGTCTTAACTGACTACGTTTTTTGAGTCACGACTGAGGATGCGAAGCTAGTCCCCTGAGAGTGTCATTTGCAGTTAAACAGTTCTAAGGTCACTGGAACGGTGCTGCAAGTCTAAAAAGCTCTTAAAACTTTGACCGACAAGCTAACTTTACCCCACAAGGGAGTTTTGGAGACAACCATATCTCCACGGAGGGGCAACCATGCTCCTCCTTCCCGAAAGGGAATATAAAGCCGTCCTATAAGGCTCGCCCTGAGCTTGCCGAAGGGACGGGGTTTCTACCCATTTTTTTGATGATATCGCGTGTTATTGGCGTGGCGTGGTGTGTGAGGAGCGAAGATGCCGAGTTCTGTTGATTTCAGCGGTAGACCATTTCATTTCATCGGCATTGGCGGGATTGGGATGTCAGCCATTGCCTATATTCTAGCTAAACGCAAGTTGCCTGTATACGGCTCCGACATTAAATCGAGTCACATAACCGAGCGCTTGCAAGGAATGGGAGCTCATATTTTTTGGAGTCAAGACGCCAGCAATTTTGAAGTATTTCAAACGGCACTCAACGGTAGCAGTCCTGACAGCGAGATGATTGGGGTCGTATCCTCGGCAGTCGCTGGTACGGTAGGAACTTCCGTCGCGACAGCCGAAGCTCTCAAATTGAACGGCAACGGTTCAAGCGCCCAAGCAATTGGGGGATTGCCTCAAGTAGTCTGTTCGACGGCAATTCACCCGGCAAATGCCGAATATCGAGCTGCTTTAGATTTGGGCTGTCCGATTTTTCATCGATCGGATGTGTTGGCAGCCTTAATTCAAGATTACCAAAGTATCGCCGTAGCCGGGACTCACGGCAAAACTACTACTAGCAGCTTAATTGGCTTCATGCTGATGGCTGCGGGTCTAGATCCGACGATCGTAGTCGGAGGCGAGGTAAATGCCTGGGAAGGCAATGCCCGTGCCGGCGAAGGCCCCTACTTAGTTGCCGAGGCTGATGAATCCGACGGTTCTCTCGTCAAGCTGGTAGCAAAAATTGGCATAGTGACCAATGTGGAACTGGATCATCCAGACCATTACGAGACCCTCGATCAGGTGATAGACATATTTAAGGTGTTTGCCCAAAACTGTCAAACCTTGGTGGGCTGCATTGACGACGAAATCGTCAAAGACTGCCTCGCCCCTCATGTCAGCTACAGCTTGCAGCCGGACAAGGGTGCTGACTACACGGCTTCGGACGTGGAGTACGGCGCAGAAAGCACTAAGGCTCAAATTTGGGAGCGAGGAGCTTTCCTGGGGGAAATGGAGTTGAAGTTGCTAGGCAAACACAATCTCAGCAATGCACTAGCTGCGGTAGCAGTGGGTCGATTGTTGGGGTTGGAGTTTTCGGCGATTGCGACAGCGATTGCCGGCTTTGAAGGCGCTCGCCGCCGTTTTGAGGTGCGGGGTTTTCATAATGACATCCTGTTTGTGGACGACTACGCCCACCACCCCAGCGAAATTCTTGTCACCTTGGCGGCGGCTCGGTTGCGCATCGCAGGTAGCGACAAGACTCCCCAATCCCGAAGAGTAGTTGCTATTTTTCAACCCCACCGTTACAGCAGGACTCTGACATTTTTGCCAGAATTTGCTCAATCTTTTGGGGATGCCGATTTGGTTGTGGCTTGCGATATTTATAGTGCTGGGGAACCGAATTTAGGAGAGATTAGCGGGCAGCAAGTTGCTGATTTGATTGCTAAAGAAGGCCGAGAAGTTGTGTTTGCGCCTTCTCTGGAATCGGTAAGTAAGTTTTTAACCGAAAATCTGCAACCGGGGGATTTGGCTCTGTTTTTGGGTGCTGGTAATCTGAATCAGATTATTCCAGAGGTTATGGCTTTCTATCAAGCAGCCGATCGCCCGGATTAGCTCTCAGATGCGGGATTAGCTCGACATGATGGCGGTGCAGGTTCTACCGACACCGCTGGAAGAGCGGCTCGCTCAAAGCAGCGACATAAGTTGCGTAAATGAATTTTCAACCACCTCTTCAAGCGAATGTATTTTTAAGGATTTTCAAGATGGTGACTATCTCGAATGACTCCTCTGTTAAGGAAAATCGGCGAGTGTATTCTCCTATTTCTTTGCGGGGAACTGACTGTAAGATTAACTCCCAAGTGGCGCTGGCCGGTCTGACTTCCTTCCGAGTGGGCGGCCCGGCCGAGTGGTACGTGGCTCCCCGCAGTTTGGAGGATTTACAAGCGAGTTTTGCCTGGGCACACGATGAAGGAGTGCCGGTGACTCTGCTGGGCGCGGGTTCTAATCTGTTGGTGAGCGATCGGGGTTTGTCCGGTTTGGTCGTCGGCACTCGCTACCTGAAACAGGTAAATTTTAATGCAGAAACAGGTCAAGTTACAGCCGGGGCGGGGGAGTCAATCCCTCGTCTCGCTTGGTTGGCTGCTAAACGGGGCTGGAAAGGTCTCGAATGGGCGGTTGGTATACCTGGCAGCGTGGGAGGGGCTGTGGTGATGAATGCGGGGGCTCACAGGGGCTGTGCTGCTGATATTCTGGTCAATGCTCGCGTCCTATCCCCCGGTGGTAAGCTGGAAATTCTCACACCGGGAGATTTGGGCTATCGCTACCGGACTTCTCTGTTGCAAGGGGGCGATCGCCTGGTAACAGAAGCGACTTTCCAGTTGCAGCCAGGATTCGATCGATCGCAAGTAATGGCAGAAACTAATCACAATTTTAGCCAGCGGCGGACGAGTCAACCCTACCATCTGCCTAGCTGTGGCTCAGTTTTCCGCAACCCCAGCCCGAAGGCGGCAGGTTGGTTAATCGAACAAGCGGGACTGAAGGGATATCAGATCGGCGGCGCACAAGTAGCTCAGCGCCATGCTAATTTTATACTTAACTGCGGGTCGGCAACGGCCAATGATATTTTTCAAGTGATCCGCCACGTTCAACAGCAAGTCGAGCAGCGGTGGTCGCTGTTGTTGGAGCCAGAAGTTAGAATACTGGGAGAGTTCCCTTTCTAAGGCATCATTGAAGTAATACGAAGGCGGCAAACTGCCAGCCCACACACCATCAGAAACTAGCTGTCAGGAACTCTGGTCTAAAGACACGCTCGCTTGGTCGCGAGCAAGTCTCGAAGCAAGCTATTCTGACCAGCTATAGTCTTAACTGACTACGTTATTTAGGTCACGACACCCTGTGGATGCGAAGCTGTCCCCTGCTCTGTCGCTAGTGGTTAAACAGTTCTAAAGTCACGCTTTACAGTGCTGCTAGCCCTGCGCAAGCCCTGATAACATTGACCGACAAGCTAACATCACCCCGCTTTCGTAGGCTCTAATCGAGCAAACATTATGCGTACAGGGTTGTAAGGTTTGAGATGGTAATTGTCCCATCGAAAGTACACTACAAAAGTACACCTGATCGAACAACTCGCCCGGCGGTAATGGAAAGATTCAATGCGGTTAAAACCGCCTGGTCGTTTTTCTCTCAGGTCTAAAGACTCTGAGTTTCCCACTTACCTAGTGTTTTTATGACAAAATCAGGACAAGGATTTGGCTTCGGCCTGGGCAAAATGAAGGAACTGACTGAAGCTTTCAAAAAAGCTCAGCAGGTTCAAGAAGGAGCTAAAAAGCTCCAAGAAGAGTTGGATGTAATGGAAATTGAGGGAACTGCCGGCGGCGGCTTGGTTAAGGTTTTTCTCAGCGGCAACCAAGAACCCCGCCGGGTGGAAATTTCGCCGGATGCGATCGGTGAAGGTGCTGATGTGGTTTCTGAACTCGTCACGGTGGCGATGCTGGATGCTTACACTAAGTCTACGGCAACGATGCGGGAGAAAATGGAAGAACTCACCGGCGGACTGAATCTCCCTGGTTTCTAAGTCAGTTGGCAGTTGACAGTTGACAGTTGACAGTTGACAGTAGTCATTGGACTGTTAGCTGTTGACTGTTGACTAAAATCTTGTAACTACCAACTATTAACTGTTGACTAAAATCTGGTAACTGCCAACTGCCAACTAGCCACCGCCAACTGCCAATTAGCCACTGCCAACTGACTAATGACTAAATTATTGTTTGTCTGCCTGGGAAACATCTGCCGATCGCCCTCAGCAGAAAATATCATGAATCACTTAATAAAAAAAGCTGGTTTGGGCGATCGCATCACCTGCGATTCGGCTGGAACTGCCGGCTATCACATTGGTAGCCCCCCTGACAGCCGGATGGCGTTGGCAGCGAGGAAGCGAGACATTGAATTGTTAGGCGCAGCCCGCCAATTTAAAAAGAAAGATTTTGAAGATTTCGATTTGATTCTGGCGATGGATCGGGACAATTATCGGAATATTCTTGCTGTTGATACTGCGGGGAAATACAAAGATAAAGTGCGCTTGATGTGCGATTTTTGCCAGCAATACGACCTGAAAGAAGTTCCCGATCCTTACTATGGTGGGCCGGAGGGATTCGATCGGGTAATTGATTTGCTGATGGACGCTTCGGAGGGTTTGTTGGAGTATGTTATCAGTCAAGAAAAATTCCGAGTTAGCGGCAAGCAATCAATTTAAAAAAGTGCCTTCTTCCGCCCGAATATTAGCAATACTGTAGGGGGGACAACGCTGACAAAACTCGTCACTAGGGATATCAGATTTTTTCCAGCACCCCCTCCCAAGAGGATACTTGGTGACAAACAAAAAGTTAAACTTGTCAATACAAAATTGGGAGAATTGATACTTAAAGCAGCAATTGGCAGCAAAATTGATGGATACCAAGGCATTAGCCAAGGTGTAGCAAACAAAAACAAAGTTAGAGTCGTCCATCCAATATCTGATACCAAATTAATTGCCGAATCATTTTTGCGGAAATATGATTTAATTAACGTCCCTGCATAGTAAAGTATCCAGCTTAAATACGCAAAATATTTGAGGAATGATAAAATACTTTCCCTGGCTTCAACAGTTACATTGGGGAAAAAATTCAGAAATAAATTGATAGCATGGTGAAACGATCGAGCTGTAGCCCCCGACACTCCTGGATTTAACAAACTTCTCCAAGCTGAAACTGTTGGCAGAAATGTATAAGTTACCACCACGATAATTAATAAAGAAAGTAAGATTAATACTGCTAAATCTCTCCACCGACGGTGCTTGCAGAGAAAGACAAAAACTAAGGGCAGCCAAATAATAGGCAATGTTTTGACGAGAAAACCCACCCAAATTGCTAAAACTGCCAAAACATATCGCCGATAGTAAAGATATCCTATTAAAACAATCAATGTATTAGCAAGAAATACGTCAAGGTGAGCATTAGCGATCTGCTCGTTTAACAAAATTGGATTGATTAAATAGGCTATTGTTATGAGGTTACGGTTTTCATAGTTTGTTAGCAACCTCCAAATCAAGTAGGCATTGAGTGTATGTACCAAGACGCAGATTATTTTAAAAATATAAACTCCCAGTAGAGGGCTAATTGGTAAAGCAAGTGCTGATATAGCAAAAAAGAATAGAGAAACTGGGCCGTAGGTAGAAGTTTGCCGCCAGTGGAGGAAGGGAGATACGTTAGAAACAAATGTAGAGGAACTATTAAGATAAGGATTTATTTTATGTAAGCTCAACGATCCGTAATGCAAGTACAAATAAATATCACTGCTTGCGGGATAAGCTATGAGGGCAAGTGCCAGAAAGGGGATTGCATACTTGCAAATATCTAAAAAGCTGGAACTGGTCGCCTTTTTTTGAATTAACCAGATAATATATGTAACTGTTGCTATTAAGTAGGAACCGTTAATTAGAAGTCTGATGACACTGAAACGGCTGGTAGGGAAATCGTTATAGTTTTCTCCCCCCTGTAAAACGCTGTAAAACTTGGTGATTCCCATTGATGTCATGGAAATACAGAATATTATGGAAGCTGCTAATGCGACAGCATATAGAATTTTCTCATTTTTTAAGTAATTTTTGAGTGTGCTGTTATTCATATTTGTGGGCTAAGTGCAGGTAATTTTCGTGCCAAAAGCGGTTTGCGGTTATCTGACTAAATGGTGTTCCATCGCAAAGCGCACGAGTTCTGCACGGTTGTTTCTTTCAGTTTTTCTGAACAAGCTGCTAACGTGCTTTTCGATGGTGCGAGGACTGAGGTGGAGCCGATCGCCAATTTGAACATTAGAAAGACCTTCTGTCAGCAAATCTAGCACTTCCTGCTCTCGCTGCGTCAATTTCGGAGCATTTGGGCTTGGAGATGCACGCGCGGCGTAGCTCTCCCGTAGGGAATCACCCGTTTTTGACTTTTGAGTTAAAAAATCCGTTTCTGGCTTGTCATTGGCTCTGCTGCGTGCCTCTAATGGCATCGGTTCGGGTTCCGGGGAACGAGACGGTGCCTGAGCAATTAGAGCATAGCGATCGAGCAAAGAGCGAATTACCGCCCCCAATTCCTGGAGTTCAAAAGGCTTAGCCAGAAAATTGTCGCACCCCATCTGATAGCCACGAATCCGTTCCTCAGTGCTCGTGCGTTCCGTCAAAAAAATCACTGGCAGCAAGCGGAAAGCGGGACGAGTCCGAACTCGTCGCACAAATTCGTAGCCATCCATTTCGGGCATTGTAATGTCGGTAACAATCAAGTGGGGCTGAAATTCCTGTACCAACCCTAAAGCTTCTTTGCCGTTCTCAGCAGCGATCACAGAGTATCCGATAATTTCCAGATAATCGGTAATCGACAAGCGAGTCGCAAAATCGTCGTCAGCAACCAGAATCGTCAAGGGCATGGGGGGAAATTAAAAATTAAACATTAAAAATTAAAAGTGAGTAATTTCACTTTTAATTTTTTATTCTACTGTTTAATTCTCTTGATAAGTTGCAGTTAAAGTAACAGGCTGTGCTAAATTTCCCTCCAAAGCTACGCCGCGCCCGTTGGCGGCCAAATGCCGCAGAGTTTTGTAAATTGTCTCAATTTGCTCTGGGCTGCCGGCTTTTTTGGCTATTTCTGCTACAGATAGAGGTGTTTGGGCGTCTTTGAGCACTTGCAGTACCCGTTGCTGCAAGTCCAACACAGCAGCAGCGGCTTTTTTGCCTGCTTCCACCCCTGGCTGGTGATAGGCATTGACATTCACCAAGGAACCGTAAAAACCTACGGCTCTTTCGTAGAGGGCGATTAATGCTCCTACTGTCCGAGGGGTGACTTGGGGAATCGTGACTGTGATTGAATCTCGGTGATTTTCGTACAAAGCTTGTCGAGTTCCCTGCAACAAACCAGATAAATAATCTCCACAAGTGACTCCGGTTTCTACTTCCACAGAAATGCCTTGTCTGTCTTCCAATACTTCGATAAATGTTAGGAAGAAATTCGGCACGCCGTCTCGCAGTTGCTGGACGTAGGCGTGTTGATCGGTTGAACCTTTGTTGCCGTAAACTGCGATTCCTTGATGAACTATGTTGCCATCTAAATCTTTTTCTTTGCCTATAGATTCCATGACTAATTGCTGCAAATAGCGGCTGAACAATAGCAGGGAATCTTTGTATGGCAAAACTACCATGTCTTTTTCGCCACGTCCATTGCAGGCATCATACCAGGACATGGCTAAAATGGCGGCAGGATTGTGTTTAATGTCGGTAATTCTGGTAGCTGCGTCCATAACTTTCGCACCTTCGAGCATCGCCCGAATGTCGATGCCTTGCAAGGCTGCTGGCAAAAGTCCTACTGTTGAGAGTTCCGAAGTGCGTCCTCCCACCCAGTCTGCCATCGGGAAGGTGGTAATCCAGCCTTCGGATTTGGCTAATTTGTCTAGTTTGCTGTCTGTGCCGGTGATGGCAATTGCTTGTTTGGCGAAGTCGAGTTTTTGGGCTGCGAAGGCTTTTTGAACTTCGATCATGCCGTTGCGGGGCTCCGGGGTGCCGCCGGATTTGGAGATGGTAATTACTAGGGTGCTGGCGAGTTTGTCTTTGAGTTGGTTGAGGATGCGATCGATCCCAGCGGGATCTGTGTTGTCAATAAAATGAATTGCTAGGGGTGGAATGTCTGGTGATAGGGCTTCGGCGACGAATTGGGGGCCGAGGGCGGAACCGCCGATGCCGATCGAGATTATATCGGTAAATTGTGGAGCAAATGGCGGTTTGATATCGCGGCTTTGAATTTTTTTGACAAAATCTTCGACTTGTGCTATGCCTTCGACTATTTCTTGTTTTAATTCTGGAGTGGGAGCTAAATCGGGGTTTCGCAGCCAGTAGTGGCCCACCATGCGGTGTTCGTCGGGATTGGCGATCGCTCCTGCTTCTAAAGCTGCCATGTCTTTGAAAGCTTTGTCAAATTTGGGTTTCATTGCTGCTACGAAAGCGTCGTCGAACCCCATGCGGCTGACATCGAGGTAAAGTCCCAATCCCTCGTGATAGTAAAGCCAGTCTTGATAGCGTTGCCAGAGTGCTGCGGCGTCCATAGGAATTCTCTACAATTTTTATAATGTTCGATCGGCATCGTCGGGAATCCAACAATTGTAGTTTAAAACGATCTGATGTCATGATTTTGCAGCATCCCAATAAATTTAAGCATTAGTCGCCTGAAGGCTGAAGGCTGGGTGCGGCAGAATTAAACAATAAAAATATGACTTGGGTGGCACTTTTCGTAAGTAGATCGCCCATTGGTGGTAACGCCCCATAGATCGATCGCTCGTCAAGGGACAGTGGCATATAGATTGACGAGTTGTCCGGGTTGGGCTTTGGGTGCTGGTTTGACAATACTCGAATTCGGGCGATCGCCCGCTGTAAAATAGGCATTACAGTCTGGTTAAATATACTTTTAGCTGTCACTCAATCATCGGCTAAAAATATAATGAACAACTGTAAACTACCAAAATTGTAGTATAATATACAGCAATACGGTTCACTTAAGACTGATCCCCCCTAGCCCCCCTTCTTAAGGGGGGGACAAGAGTATTTTCAAAGTCCCCCTTCTTAAGGGGGATTTAGGGGGATCTCCGAGCAATAAACAGCGCTAACTGAACAGTATTGGAATATACAGATATTAGAATTCAAAGTGCGATCGACTATGCTTACTCTATCTCCCGAATTAAAAGAAAAATTAGCAACTCCGCTCAAAATCGGCGACTTTGAAGTCAAAAGCCGCGTCCTGCAATCGCCCTTATCCGGCGTTACAGATTTGGTATTTCGCCGCCTGGTGCGCCGCTACGCGCCGGATTCGATGATGTACACCGAAATGGTGAATGCTACGGGTTTGCACTACGTGAAGCAACTGCCGAGAATTATGGAAATTGACCCAAACGAGCGCCCAATTAGCATTCAATTGTTTGACTGTCGCCCGAATTTCTTGGCAGAAGCGGCGCAGAAAGCTGTGGCAGAAGGAGCGGATACTGTTGATATTAATATGGGCTGTCCGGTTAACAAAATTACTAAAAACGGCGGCGGTTCTTCTTTGCTGCGAGATCCCGAAAATGCCGAGGCAATTGTGCGGGCGGTTGTGGAAGCTGTAGATGTTCCTGTGACTGTTAAAACTCGCATCGGTTGGACGGATAAAGAAATTAATATTTTGGACTTTGCCAAGCGGATGGAAGATGCGGGAGCAAAAATGATTACTATCCACGGCCGCACTCGATCGCAAGGTTACACTGGCCCGGCAAAATGGGAGTGGATTCGCCGCGTTAAGGAAGTTTTATCGATTCCCGTTATTGGTAACGGAGACATTTTTTCAGTGGAAGCAGCGATGCGGTGTCTGGAAGAAACCGGCGCTGACGGAGTGATGTGTTCGCGGGGAACTTTGGGCTATCCTTTTATGGTGGGAGAAGTTGATTATTTCTTGAAAACTGGTGTGGAAAAGATACCTCCGACACCAATTGAACTCCTCGAATGTGCTAAGGAACATCTGCGGGGTTTGTGGGAATATAAAGGTGAAAGCGGTGTCTGTCAAGCGCGCAAGCACTTAACCTGGTATGCTAAGGGTTTCCCCGGTGCTGCTGAATTACGGGGCCTGTTGGCTGTGGTAGAAACGGTGGAGCAAGGTTGCGATTTGATCGATCGCGCGATCGATCAATTGCCCGCATAAACCTTGAAACAAAACCCGCCTCTGCCGGCTAAAATTTAAGACACAGTTAGAATTTTGTGTGTGGGGAAAGCATGGATTCATTAAAAGGGCGAGATTTATTAAGTCTGGCAGATTTAAGCATTGATGAATTAAATTATTTGCTGGATCTAGCAGCCAGTTTAAAATCAGGAATGGTCAAGCTGAAACGCAATAAAGTTCTCGGCTTGTTATTTTCCAAAGCTTCAACACGAACGCGGGTGAGTTTTACTGTGGCAATGTATAAATTGGGAGGGCAAGTAATTGACCTCAATCCCAACGTTACGCAAGTCAGCCGCGGCGAACCCTTGGTAGATACAGCCAGGGTTTTAGACAGATATTTGGATGTTTTGGCCATTCGGACTTTCGATCAAAAGGATTTAGCAACATTTGCCAATTATGCAAAAATTCCTGTGATTAATGCCCTGACAGATGACGAACATCCATGCCAAGTGTTGGCGGATTTAATGACAGTCAAAGAGTGTTTTGGTAAGCTGGAAGGAGTGACATTAACTTATTTTGGCGACGGTAACAACATGGCAAATTCGCTGATGTTAGGCTGTGCAATGACAGGGATGAATGTCAGAATTGCTTGTCCTGAAGATTTCCGACCAAATCCTGAGATTGTGGCAAAAGCTCAGGCAATTGCTAATGGAAAAACAGAAGTTATTGTGACTGCTGATGCGGCAGCGGCGGCGAAGAATGCTCAAGTTATTTATACTGATGTTTGGGCGAGTATGGGACAGGAAGAGGAAGCGAAACTCAGGATTCCTTTGTTTGAGCCTTATCAGGTAAATGAAAAACTTCTAGAGTTATCCGATCGCAATGCAATTGTACTGCACTGTTTGCCGGCACACCGGGATGAAGAGATTACGGATGCAGTAATTGAAGGTTCGCGATCGCGCGTTTGGGATCAAGCGGAAAATCGGATGCACGCTCAGCAAGCTTTGTTGGCTGCGATTCTCGAAAGCGATTAGATAAGATCAGATTAGACGGCGGTTGAAACCGCGTCTACACCGACAAAACCCAGATGGTGCGTGGGTTGAAGAGTAGGCGGTTAAAATTACGTGATATTCTGAGTCTTCCGTTATTTCAAGCGCCGTTTTATCTGAACCGTATTGGATTAAAATCGACTGCAATTATTGTATTAGTTTGATGGCGGTTTTCAATTTGATATAATCGGTGGCAGCATTTCCTGAATTGCGATATTAAAAGCGGGAAATTGCAGCGGTGAAATGCTCGCAATTTCCCCAATAATTACTTCGCTTTGATATCCATCTTCAGCGGGTTCTCTAAAAATGTGCAGTTGTCTGTCATTTACATTTAGTACCCAATAATCGGCAATTCCAGATCGCGCGTAGATTTTGGCCTTAATTTCGCGATCGTAAGCCAAGCTGCTGTCTGCCACTTCGATAATTAGATATACTTCTGAGGGAGTCGGATGGTGAGTGGCGTAGTCCAAGGGATCGATTCTGACTACGGCGATATCGGGTTCTGGTTCGGAATTGTCATCGAGGGCGATCGGATCTTGAGTATAGACAGCAGCCAGGTTTTCGAGAAGAGCGCGCAGAAGCGTCGCAGTGCGTCTAGTTGCGGAAGTATGGGCAGTTCCTTTTGCACTCATTCTGATAATATTTCCTGAAATTAATTCAACTCGTTCCTCTGGGTGAAAAAATCCCATCTCTCCCAGCTTCTGATATTCTTTAACTGTCCATTTGCGGAGCGTGAAAGGAGCTTCTGTACTCAGCATAGTTCCCTCGCTAATTGATAATTTTATTGTAACTCATATCTTAGATCAAATCCAGTAACATCGGAATTATGATTAGCAGAAATGATGAGACGGCAATGCCGTGTCCCTATAATATTATTTTGGGTAGAAATGAGGAGACGGCAATGCCGTGTCCCTACAATATTATTTTGGTTGGGTAGGGACACGGCACTGCCGTGTCGTCTATATTCTGGTGCAACCGGAATTGATATTTAACTGGTTCCCAGGCTCTGCCTAGGAACCACTAGAATGAGTAGATTAAGAGGCTCCGAAATTCACTTTTGTGACTCCGCCAGCGACAACATTAACTGTTTGTTGAATTTGACTACCGTCAACTTTCAACTGATAAGAACCGGGCGCAAGCTCGATCGCCCCAAACCATCCTTTACCATCGGCGCGCAGTTGTCGCACCTTCCTATTAGCATCGATCGCCTGCAATGTCAAACTCGCACCGTCGCAAGTTCGATCGCACTGCTGCAAATTTCCGGCGATCGCCCCAGCAGTAGGCCGCGACTTCCAAGGCATATCGGGAACCGCTGCCGGCATTGTCCACACCGGCTGAGTTTCAACGGTTCTGCCCGTAGCGCCGTCAACGTATTGACTCGGCTGCGAGAGGGCGGTGTAAAATAGATCGTTGCTTTTCGGCAGGTATTTCCAAGGCTGACGGGGTAAATCTCTGCTGTTGCCGCCAGTTCGCAGTTCAACGTTGGTGTACACGTTGCTGCTAGCGTAGGAATACAGGACAGTACCCGCAACGTGATTCCCAAGGGCTGAAGGGGCTTCGGCGCGGCGGACTTGCGAAAGGGTGTCTTCGATGTAGTTGAGGTAATTGCCGGGGCCGATCGCAATTTGGCGGTTGTACTGGTGGTTTTTGGCGTACTCGATCCAATTGTCGTAAGCGATTTTTTGCGATCGCTTGTATTCGCGCTGGTAAGTCATCGGCATCGCCATGTCGAGAATACCTTCTTCTAGCCAAGCGCGCCAATCTTGCAAGACTTCTTTGTAAGGTTGAGTTTGCATCCAGTCGCGATCGTTTTTCGGGCCGTCTCCCCAGGCGATGGTGGCGGCGGTAATTTTCACGCGCGGTTTAATTGCTAGGGCTTCTACATAAAGCTTTCGTACTAAATTTGTCACCTGATCGCGCCGCCACTGCATCCACAGGGGATCTGTGGGTGCGGGTTTGCCCGATCGACCGTTTTGCTGGTTGAAACGGGCGATCGAAGTCGGATTGTAGCCCCAATTCGGCCCAGCGTAGCGCACGTAATCCAACTGTACGCCATCCACATCGTAGCGCTTCAGCAAGTCCAAATAGACGGAAACAGTATAATCTAGGGCGTCTGGATTACCGGGATCGAGGAAACCTTTAGCTTCGCCGCCCGAAGTCAGCATCGCCCAATTGTCCTTTCCTGAGGCATTGGGCCCGTGTTTTTGCCAAACGTGACCGGCGGGAAGTTTGCCACCGGAAACTACTGGTAGCGTCACCATCCAAGCGTATACTTCTATACCTGCGGCGTGGGCTTTGCCGATCAAATCTTGCAGGGGATCGAAACCTGCTGGAACATTGGGATCGGTGGTGCGGGGTTCGATCGCGCTCGTATAAAAAGCATCGCCACGGCGGCGGACTTGGGCAACGATCGCGTTGGCATTAGCCCTCTGCGCGTCTGCAATCAACTTTGTGACTTCTTGAGGGGTTTTGAAACCTGGGTTGAATGCGTCCACCCAGAAGGCCCGAAATTCGCTGGTTTGGGTTTGTGGGGGGAGAGTTGCGATCGCCCGTGAAGGGAACAAGTTTGATAACCAACCGGGAGTCAGCAGAAAACTGATTGTTAAGCCGATCGAGAACAGGCTTGACAAAAAGAATGTTTTGGTTTTTCGCATGAGGAATGTGTGAGAGAGCGTTTAACTGTCCTTTACGGACTTTTGGTTTGAGCGTCCGCTTGACATTTTCGCACATCGGTGCAAGTTTGGGCGAAAATACACTGAACTGGCGATCGCTTATACTTAACTCTGGTATTTTCTATACAATCGCTCTATTTTTTCAATGTACGAACGCACTGATCCTGAGATTGAAGCAATTCAAGAATTCCTCTCGCCACACTTTGGAACTGACTTTGAGCCTGACGAACTGGCAAATAGCGAACAGACAATCATCGAACAGGTATTGGAGTATGTAGGTAGCCGGTTTACCCGGATGAAGTATATCCTCGGTCTTGCCCTTGATTTTGCGATCGTTGCACAGCGTCTATCTAATGTTGATGACTCTGCCAAAAGATTAAGAGAGCATCTGACAATTGAACAATTATTTCAACGCTATCAAGTTGTCACTGAACGGGGAGAACAACAGGCAAATACACTAACTTTAAAATTTGGTCAATCAACTCAAGTAGGTATCCGACGTATAGAAGAGTCACTTGTTCAATTTTTTCACAGTCTCAATCGTTCAAAATATCCCAGTGCTTATGTTTACAATACAGGTCAATGGCAAAAGTTTCAAGACCTACTGATTCTCTGTTTTCGTCTGTCCGAGTCGGGACGATTTCAACTCTGCCAACAACTTATTGATTTTGGTCTTGAACGATTGCCAAAGAACATATTTGTTACTAGAGAATCTTTACGAGTTCGTTTATTTTCCGAGATTGTAAGCAATTACCCGCGCAGCGATCCAGATGAGAATGGAGGTTTAGTTTTTCAAGCCATTGCTTGCGGTTATTTCAAAGCCGATCGACCTCATCTCAGCTTTGTCGTTGATAAGGTACGCACAGGTTCGTCCAGACAGCGGCGTTTTGGAGATATTGACTGTTATTATGGCCTGGATCTAGAAATATCAATAGAAGTAAAAGACTGTCACATTTCCCTGAAGAACCTCAAGCAACAATTGGGAAGTTTCCAGAAACAAGTAACAGGCAATCAAATCCTTGGTGTGGCTTTTGTACTCTCCATAGATGGGGAAGCGAGTTCTGTACTTAGCGACAGCGGTATCATTTCGTTCGCACAAGACGAGCTCATTAAATCCGTGAATATCTGGGATTGGCAAAAGCAGGATGCAGCCGTGCATGAAATGCTTCACTATCTTGCTCACGTTGAACAGAATCCTAGTGCTGTTGGCAGGCTGCTGGCATTTATTGGCGATCGAGATCCCCAACACAACTCTCTTACTTATTATCAAAGTTAAACTGTGATTTCAAGAGCAAGCTGAATCGGAAAAATTAACTCTGAATTGAGTGGCTTTATTTTTTGCGATCGGGCTCTAACAATTTCATCATCTGAATGGCTTTGATAAGCCTTGACAACTTCCTTTCCTACCGCCAATCCGAGTAGTGGCGGTACGGCATTTCCGACTTGAAGGTACTGTGATGTTCTCGAACCAATCACCTCAAAATCATCGTCAAAAGATTGCAGCCTCAATCCTTCGCGGACAGTCAATCCCCGATGCTGACTTGGATGAGTGGATCGTGCAGACGAAGGTTTTCTCATGTTAGATGTTACAGCAATAGCTGGTTTATCACTAGCTAGTCGAGCATAGCTATTGTGAAAACCGCTGGCTGGTTGAAGGCGATCGGGAATTGACTTTCGGTTGCCACCATCTGGGATATACTTCAGAATTTCAATTAACTTTTGTGAATGATTGGCCGCCTCGTGATGTAGCAGTATATTGGCAGTTTTTCGTCTAGCTATTTGATAGTCAGTTTGCGGCATAATCTGGTAATTTTTACAAATTTCTCCAGCATTTAATGGCGGCAAATCTGAAATTGCATCAGCTACATTCACATAAGAGTGAGAACTTGGCAGTGGAAATTCAGGCGGCAACAATCCATCAAGCCAACCTATAAAAAAAGCACGTTTTCGCAGTTGTGGTACGCCGTAGTCAGCCGCTTTTAAAAGACGACATTTCATGTGATATCCGATGTCAGCAAAGCTAGCAATGACTGAATCACGCACCTTGCCTCCCTGCATTACCAGCATTCCTTCAACATTCTCGATAATCACATAAGCAGGACGAATTTCAGCCACCAAATCGCGAAAATTACGCCATAAAGAATTGCGAGGATCTGCGCTTTCTCGCTTGCCAACGGTGCTAAATCCTTGGCATGGTACTCCCCCAGTAATAATATCGATTTCTGCTACCGAAATTTCAAAGAACTCCTCTATCTCGGAAACGGTTGTCTGTGTTAAGTCAGATAGCAAACAGGGAAGTGGAGATAGGTTACGTTCAAAAGTTTGTTTGGCGTTTTGACAGTAATCTATGCCGCCGATTGCTTGAATGCCAGCACGTTTAAAACCCAGAGTTAACCCTCCAATGCCGCAAAACAAGTCAAGGCTACGCGGAAAATCCTTTGTTTGAGTTTTTGTCATCGTTAACTACCTCTTGAGAGAACTATATAGAAAGTCAACATACTTTTGCGAACTTACGGCACTTCCGACTGGGATAAGAATGTCCGCGCTGACTTCGTTCATTTTAACGGAGAAAATCTTTTGCAGGCTTATTCCAAAAATGAAGATATGCGTGAGTCAGAATGATGCTAAAATACACTGTTTGTATGGCTGCCGCTCGCATCAGAATAACATATACTGTGATGCCAGCGGTTTAATTGACCGGAATTCTCGATCGCACTCAGTAAACCAGATCAGTAAATCAGATCAGTAGTTAGCCCAAATATGTCTGCAATGGAAAAAAAACAAATCGATGGATTGTGGGTATCAGTATTGTACTTTGCTCAAGGTCTCCCTTACACCGTCGTTAATTTAATGTCGGTGATTTTTTTGAAAGGGATGGGAACCAGCAACGAGATGATCGGATTGACAAGTTTGTTGTCTTTTCCCTGGGTATTAAAAGGTTTGTGGGGGCCCCTCGTTGATATGTATTCCACTAAACGCAAGTGGATTTTAACAACGGAAATTATTTCTATTTTTCTGTTTGCGTTGCTAGCTTTTGGTGTATTAACGCCGGAACCTGTTATTATATCGCTGGCGATATTTACGGCGATCGCCTTTGTGTCCGCTACTCACGACATCGCCATTGATGGATTTTACTTAAACGTTCTGAATAAAGACAAACAAGCGCTTTTTGTCGGCGTTCGCAACACCGCCTACAGGGGCGCAGTCATTGCCGGCAGCGGTGTATTGGTGTTCTTAGCAGGGAAAATAGCAGAACAGCATTTAGTAACAGGAACTGCGGGCGATACGAAGGTATATCAGGACATTCAGTTGTCACTTTTGGGCTCGTCTTTTAGCGTGTCTGCGCTTAAATATGGCTGGGCGACAGCCTTTGGCATTTGTGCCATTATATTTGTGCTGATTTATCTGTTCCAGCGCTGGTATCTTCCCTATCCTAAAAATTATGCTGTCGAAGCGGGTGCACCGCAGCGGACAACGAGTTTTATCGAGGCATTTAAAACTTATTTCGAGCAAGATAAAATTGGCTGGATTGTGACTTATGTCTTGATTTTTCGATTGGGCGATGCCTTAACATTCAAAATGGCTCCTCCTTTTTTAATGGATAAAGTTGAGAAGGGAGGGTTGGCAGTTTCTACGTCGCAGATGGGTTTGCTATCGGGTACTGTCGGCGTGATTTTTCTGTTAATCGGAGGATTACTGGGCGGCTATTTGATTGCCAAACAAGGATTGAAAAAATGGATGTGGCCGACGGCTATTTTGCAAAATTCAACTAATGTGCTGTATTGGCTGCTAGCAATCAATCAACCGGGGATTGAATGGGCTTATGCTGTAAATTCGATCGAGCAATTTACTTACGGACTTGGTGTAGCTGCCTATACAGTGTTCTTAATGCGGACTGTTCGCCCCGAATATGAAGCATCCCACTACGCGATTACAACGGCTTTTATGGCCGCAGGAGTGCTGATTCCGGGCGTTTTTAGCGGCTACTTACAGGCAGACTTGGGCTATCAAAATTATTTCTTGTTCAGTTCACTGGCTGTGATTCCCGGTATGATGACGATTTTCTTTTTGCCGCTAGAAGATGAGTACAAATTAGCATCTATGCCCCGGCCTGGACTGGACGATCGAGATTAATTAAATTGTATCTGTTGACTTTCCTACTTGGCGCCCATAAAATAGAGGACACAACATTGTTGTGTCCCTACCGCATATCTTTAGTGCTAATCGCCAACTAAATCGAAATAAAATCGCTAGCTGTAATCGGACTATTTAGTATGCCGAAGAAACTGGCAAGAACTTCACCACTGCTGGCAATTTCGATAGTTGTTGAAATATCGCCTTGACTAATTCTCAGTTGGTTGAAGCTCAAACCTTTGGTCAAACCAATTAAATCTTGACCCTGTTGAAAGTCTAGAAGTGTATCTGTACCTGCACCTGCTCCTAACACAAATACGTCGCGTCCAGCGCCACTAATTAAGATGTCTGCACCCACTCCGCCAACTAGGGTGTCGTCTCCGTCTCCCCCGTTCAAATTGTCATCTCCTTTGCCACCGAATAGCTGGTCATTTCCTAGACCACCAGTGATAATATCGTTGCCGCGGTTGCCGCTGAGAGTATCGTTTCCTCCGTTACCAGTGATAATATCGTCGCCACCAAAACCTGATGCTGTATTGTTGGCATCGTCGCCTACTAAATTATTAATTTTAGAGAGGTCGAGAGCAGTTCGCATTGCAAAAAAAATTCCCAAAAAAGAGCTTCCCGGAGTAGTTCTTAACTGCTCTGAACTGCTCCGCGATTGCAATGCTTCTCCTATTTCCGGGAGCGCAAAGTCTAAGCCATTTAACAGCTCTAAATAATCTGAATCTGTAAAAGTAAAATCAGGACGGCTCAACTGGTTTACAGAGATTTCTGTCTGAGTCAGGCCGGGAGGAGGAGTTGTTAATAAGCCTAATTGCGTGTGCTTGTCTAACGCCAGCAACGGGTTAATAATCGGGTTAGTAAATGTTTGTAAAACAACTTTTCCTGGCAGAAAAGCTTCTCCTCCCAAACTAACAAAATCGCCGCTAACTATGTAGTGAGTTACATTTTTTCCGGCGCCAGCTTTCTGTGTAAAAGTATTGACTGTGCTCTGAGCAATTCCGGGAGAATTGAAGGTGACAACATCTCCGATCGCAGATGTGAATTCTGTGGCGGCTAGCTGCGTTAGGGCGCCGCCCAAGCTGTGTCCGAGAAGGTCTGGCGGCAAGCGGCCGGGGTTTTTTGTTGTATCTTGACCGATTTCTGTCAGCCAAGTTCCTAAGGCTTGTTTGTTGGCTTCAAATTGGTTGAAACCGACGCTTCGCTTGTCTGCGTTGGCAAGATCGTCTACGAGGGAGTCGGTGCCGCGAAATACTAATACGGGCGGTTTGTCTGGGGTGGTGGAAATTAAGCCGATCGCGTGAAATCCAGTTCCCGGATCGTCAAAAGTGCGATCGATTTGGTAGCCGGCAGCGCTCAAACCAGTTTGAACGACAGTTTGAAACTGGGGGTTGTTATCTATGTAAGCAACTTGTTTCGCTAGATTTTCGTAAACGGCGGGGGAAGAAGGCATATTTTTTATTTCCTGTGGTTGAATCGGGAATTAGTTGTTAACCTGGTTAATTCATTTTACTGTAAACTGGATTAATTAACAATATTAATTTATTCAATTTTGCAATTATAAAATTATCAAAACAACAAAACAAGCCAAACGAATTTAGTAAAAAATAAGTAATATTTTTTACTAAATTTGGCTCGCTTTTACGATATCCAAACTACAAATTTTTCTCGCACTAAAGCTGCACAAAATCAGTCTGCGTAATGTCACTCGCCGACACGGCTGTGAGAGTAGCAAGAATTTCGCCAGTAATCGGGATAGAAATTACAGCTCCGTCACCACCTTGTCGGACTATAATTAGAGGAAAAGTTAGCCCCCGCGACAGTGCAATTAAATCTTCACCCTTTTTAAAATCGACAATTACATCGCCTCCGCCGCCGGATTCCAGTACAAAGCGATCGCGCCCCGCACCGCCGATCAAAATATCGTTGCCAAACTCGCCGGACATCAAATCGTTTCCCTCGCCACCCTCCAAATAATCGTTATCTCTGCCGCCGTACAAGAAGTCCTCACCGCGATCGCCGGTGATGCTGTCATTACCTCGATTGCCTCTAAGAGTATCGTTACCCCCGCTGCCGATAATTGTATCCTCGCCCTTGCCGCCCGTAGCAGTATTGTTGCGAATGTCGCCCAATAAATAATTCGATTGCAGAGGAGCTAAACCGTATTGCATTTGTCTGATTAAGTCCACAAAAGAAAATTCTGAGGCTGTTCTCAAACTCTCTGCACCCCCTCTGGTTCTGATTGCTACTGACACATTTGGTAGGGGAAAATTTAGCGCAGCGATAAACTCGTTAAAATCTGAGTCGTTGTTACTATAGTTAAACTCGATACTGTTTAAGTTTTCGAGGGAAATTTGCCTCTGAAAAAAATCTGCGGGCGGAGTAGTTAACAAATTTTCGGTTCGATGTTTTGCCAAAACACTTAAGGGATTAATAGTCGGGTCAGTAAAAGTTTGGAGAAATACTTTTCCCTGTATAAATGCTTCGCCAAACAAGCTGACAATATCTCCGCTGACAATGTAGTGACTGACATTTTTGTTGCCTGCTCTACTGAGATTTTTCCGAAAATTGCTGGCGATACTCGCTGAGACTCCGGGAGAGTTGAAAGTCAATATATCGCCGATCAGAGATGTGTATTCGCTGGCGACAATTTGAGCGATCGCTCCGCCCCAACTGTGTCCGATGACATCTGGCAATAATTTGCTGGGGTTTTTGGCAGTATCTTGACCGATTTCTGTGAGCCAGTTTTTGATACTATCTTTGTTTTTTTCAAATTCTGGTAAGCCAATGTCGCGGGAGTCGGAAAACATAGCGTCGCCGTCGATGAAGTCTGTACCTCGAAATACTAGGACTGGCGGTTTTGTGGGGTCGGAGGAACCGAAGCCGATCGCATAAAATCCGGTTTCTTTGTCGTCGAATATGCGATCGATATAGTAGCTGTTGGTGTCCAGGAAGCGCGAAACTTGATTTTGCGCGTTCGGCTTTTGATTCAAAAAAACAATTGACTTAGCCAGAGCTTCGTAAACAGCAGGCGAGGCACTCATAATATTTTATTTGGTGTTTGTTGGTATTGGCGATCGCTCTGGTTTTGAGCTAATTTTCCACTGCCCGCCATTATAACTGACAGATTTTTATGGTAAACTTGATCATATCTACTCAACAATCATTTTTGTGCAGTTATGGCTATCATTCGTCAATACATTGCTCCACTTATAGCGATATTAGTATTTTTCGTGGCTCTGGTAGCAGTCAGCGCTCGCATCTTTTTGCCGGCTGACATGGCTGCCCCGGCACCAATTGAGGAAGCGATCCCCCAAAAGCAAGCGACAGGAGTTAATCCAATTTTCTTGGGGCTAAATTATTCCCCTCTCCGTGTCCGCTAAACCGATGTCAGCCGAGATATTACCGGGCTACGGGCTGCGATCGGGTTCTGGACTCGATCGCGCAAAACTGCTAAAGTTCCTGCACCATACTTACCGAGAGCTTTACCCCGATCGGGAATTGGGACATTTGGCTCAAACTGTCGAGCAGTATTTTTCTAACCAGACGCCGCTTTGGTGGGTAGAGTGCCTGAAAAACAGCCAGAAAGAGGGAGAAAGTTTTTCTGCACTCCCCTCGCAGTCTGCCAATCTCAAATCGATTGTCGGATGTTTGTGGTTGGGAAATGCGATCGACCAAACCACTGGAGAACGCCACGGTCATATTTTTCTGCTCTACATAGCACCGGAACACCGCCGTCAGGGACTCGGTGCAGCTTTAATTATTCAGGCAGAAAATTGGGCCCGTTCAAGGGGCGACAGGCAAATTGGTTTGCAAGTTTTCTTGAACAATCAGCCTGCAATGAATCTCTATCAAAAATTAGGCTATGAGAGTCATTCTGTCTGGATGATCAAATCTCTTTGAAAAACCAGAGGTATTTGTTGGCAGTCAGAACTAGAGTTCGGATTCATCTAAATTATGAGGACTCTTCCTCCAGCAGGGCGAACAATAGGAGGACTTGAGTCTTGAATCGGAATGCTTTTATTGCCCGGAATGCTAATTTATATTGACCGTTGACTGAGTTGCACCCGTAGCATCCTCTGTGCGGTAAAGTTTTTTTATGAACAATAACGACTACCCCAACGCCCTCGATCTTGATACGGAACTGGAAAGCCCTTTGGATCAATTTGACGAGTCCGAACCCGCGCTACCAGATCCAGAGGAAATGCTGCCTTTGCTGGAATCCCCGGAACCTCAGCACCGGATGATGGCGGCGCGGGCTTTTTGCGAATTGCAGGACGATCGCGCGATTTCGCATTTAATTAATTTGTTGAGAGACGGTTGCCCCTTGGTGCGGGTGAGTGCGGCCTATGCTTTGGGGCGAAATCCGAGTCCCGATGCTGTGGAACCGCTGATCGAGCAACTTAACCGCGATTGGAACGGTTACGTTCGCAAAGGGGTAGTTTGGGCCCTAGGAAATTGCACGGATCACCGCGCCTTAGCGCCCTTAATTGATGCTCTGAGAACTGATATTTCGGCGGTGCGTTTGTGGGCGGCGAGTTCTCTGGGTCAAATGGCAAAAGTTGGTTACTATGTGGTGATTGCGGGGATTCCGCCGTTGATTGAATCGCTGCGGGGAGATGCTGTGTCTGCTGTGCGAAGTAACTCGGCTTGGGCGATCGGGCAACTGGCGCGGGAATTGCCGAATAATGTAGTGTACGCTGGGGCGATCGACGCTTTAATTGAATCTTTAGAAGAAGATGCAGATATGGGCGTGCGGGAAGATGCGAAATCTTCCCTCTTGCGAGTCGGCGATCCGCGCGGTTTGCAGACAATTGAAGATTTAGAAATGGAAGGAATGTTATGATCGAATTCCTACAATTAAATACTGTCAGGGATTGTGCACTCCGAATCAAGAAACCGGGTTTTGTATAAAAATACTTGATTGCAGCCAGCAAATTCGGTAAAAAACCCGGTTTCTGGGCTCTGCGTAAGTTTTAAGTGTTTTAAAATTACCGTTTAGCGCGATCGCTTGTGAACTTCATCAATCCCAAAACAGAGTTTGGCTTCAAAAAAATCTTTGCTTCGCCCCAGAGCAAAGAAGTTTTGATTAGCTTCCTGAATGCCATGCTCTACAACGCAGAGCCGACAATTCAAGACTTAGAAATCATCGATCCCTACGCCGCACCAGCCATTACCGGTTTAAAAGACACTTACCTGGATGTCAAAGCCAAAATTACAGGCAACACAACTGTCATTATCGAAATGCAGGTAATTAATGTAGAAGCTTTTACCAAGCGCGTCATATACAATGCAGCCAAAACCTACGCCACTCAACTAAAACCGAGAGAAGGCTACTCAAAATTAAATCCTCTGATTGCTTTAACAATTACAGATTTTGTGCTGTTTGAAAATACCGAAAAGTTTCTCACCCATTTTGTTTTTAAAGAAGTCGAAGAAAACATCGAATATTACAGAAAAATAGAATTATTTTTTGTAGAACTGCCAAAATTCAATAAAGAATTGGAACAAGTCGAAAACCTGATTCAAAGCTGGGTTTATTTTATCAAAAACGCTACCAAGCTTGATGAAATACCCGAAAAATTTGCATCAATACCCGAAATTAATACAGCTTTTTCAATCGCCAGTAAAAGTAATTTAAGCGTTGATGAATTAGCCGAATTTGAAAAGCGAGAAATGTTTTTTGAAGACCAGCGCGGTGCTATTACTAAAAGCCGCCAAGAAGGCCGCCAAGAAGGCCGCCAAGAAGGTAGAATTGAGGGGCAAATAGAATTAATTATGCGTCAAATAGGGCGGCGCACTGGTGAGATTTCGCCGGAAATTCAAAGTCGCATCCAGCAGCTATCTCCCGAACAATTGGATGATTTAGGTGAAAATTTGTTGGATTTTAGCAGTCAAGAGGATTTGATTGCTTGGCTTGAATCGGTGTCAGCGTAAATTTCTAATTATGTCCGGCAAAAAGGACACGGCAGTGACGTTTCCCCACGGATATTAGGACACGGCAGTGCCGTTTCCCTACGGATATCATGTGTTAATCTAATAAGTCAGGTTCCCGGTGTACAATCATGTCATAAAGCGGTTGAAAGCTAAACCATCCCATGCGGTGCGAGCCTACTTGTTGCTGTGTCAAACGCGCACATTCTGGCTTAATGAGAATCGGTTTTCCCGCTGCTTGGGCCATTAACTGCGCTTGACAAGAACGTTCCATCGAAATAAACCACCAAGCCGCTTCATCTACTGTTTCACCAACTGTTAAAAGCCCGTGATTTTGTAAAATAATAGCTTTTTTTTCACCTAAAGTTTGGGCGATGCGTTTAGCTTCTTCGATTTCCAAAACAACTCCGGTATAATCGTCAAATAAGGCATGGTCTTCATAAAAAGAACAAGCATCTTGCGTCAGCGGGTCAAGCAGGCGGCCCAAACTCGACCAACTTTTGCCGTAGGGAGAATGGGCGTGCGCTGCTGCGATTACGTCGGGGCGGGCGCTGTGCACTTGGGAATGAATGGCAAAGGCTGCTTCGTTTACGGGTTTATTTCCTTCAACTACTTCGCCTTTGTGGTTGACTAAAATTAGGTCGCTGACTCGAATCAAACTAAAGTGCATTCCAAAGGAATTGACCCAGAAATGGTCGAGGTGTTCGGGATCGCGGACGGTTATGTGTCCAGCAATTCCTTCGCTAAATCCGAAGCGACCAAATAACCGAAGTGCGGCGGTTAAACGTTGTTTGCGGTGGCGACGTTCTTCTTCAAATGAGTTGAATGTTGGGGGTTGAAAAGTGACTTTTGGGATTTTTACTGCTATCATAAACTGTTTGGTAATTGGTAATTAGTCAGTAGTCATTAGTCAGTAGTCATTGCTTCGTATTCACTCAAGCGCAAACCTGCTATGTTTTTGCAGTCAAAAGTGGCGTTATTTCCGGGGTGGCGTTCGATTAATTCGATGATTTGTCCGGCGGGGTTTTGCAGAAACCACTGGGTTAATGAGCCGTAGTCTAAAGGTTGATATGACAGGGGTTGAAAGTTTTTATTTTGCCATATTTTAGCAGCATTCTGAACGTTTTCGACTCGAATCGCGACGTGGTGAACTGCTGTCAATCCCCTTTCTTGCTGGAAGCGGTTTTTTTGGTCGCCGGCTGCGTGGGGCGCATCCAATACTATTAAGCCGCCGGCTGGCATTAATAAGGTCATTAAATGCAGCCACAAATCGGAGGGAATGTTAATGTTTGCGGTACAAAAGTTAATGGGAAACAAGTCGGGACCTTCAACTATTTTGGCGCCGAAGGATCGAAAAGATTCGGCGTAGTCTTCTAGGGCGGCGCGATTAGGAAATGTGATGACAAAGTGGTCTATTGATACTAATTCTCCGTACAGCTTTGTCTCAAATGTCCAGGTTGTCAAAAATTCGGGATTAATAAATTTGGGGTTGAACTCCAGCAAGCCATTTTTTTCGATGAATGGTGAGTCAAGATGGCTGTCAAGGTTGCTGTCTAATTTTAGGGTTGGTAGATTCAAGTTTTTCATGTCTCTCACCCGATGTTATAGCAGTGGACAGTGGACAGTGGACAGTTGACAGTTGCAGAATCAGGAAATCAAACCGTTTAGGCTATGGGTTAGGAGGCTCTATTCATGAGGTTATTTATGTCCTAACCGCTGTGGCGATTGCTATAACTGTGCAAAACAGCGAATTTTGTCTCCAGGCTGAAGTTGACGCACATTGAGTGCGCCTTAATTCAAAAATAACACAAAATTTAATACAGGCAAGCCGATCGCCCGATCGCCACTCCCAAATCTATAATCCCAAATCGGCTGATTTGCCGATCGCCATTCCAGCCAACCACGCCGTAGTCCAAGCACTTTGGAAGTTGAAACCGCCCGTCACGCCGTCGATATCCAAGATTTCGCCAGCAAAGAAAAGTCCGGGACAGCGGCGGCTTTCCATTGTCTTGAAATCAACTTCCTTGAGGTTGACACCGCCGCAGGTGACGAATTCTTCCTTAAATGCGCCTTTTCCTGAAATCTGATATTCGCCTTGAACGAGCTCTAGCAAGAGGCGATCTAGGGCCTTATTCGATAAGTCGGCCCAGCGTTTTTGCTCGTCAATGCCGATCGAACTTGTCAAACGTTCCCAGAGGCGGCGCGGCATCGGAAACGGACAGCTAGAGACGATCAAGCGGTGCGACAACTGCGATTTAACCGCTACCAGTTGCTGCCGCAAAACCTCCCCATTGTACTGGGGAAGCCAATTAATCAGCACAGATGTTCGATAATGGCGATCGTGCAAAAATCTCGCACCCCAAGCCGAAAGTTTGAGTACAGCAGGCCCGCTTAAACCCCAGTGAGTAATTAACAAAGGCCCGCTTTGTTCTAATTTAGCACCAGGCAATTTTACCTTAGCATTCGGAACCGAAACTCCGGCTAAATCTTTGATTCTGTTGTCAGCAATATTAAAAGTAAATAGAGAAGGAACGGGCAGTTCTACAGTATTACCTAACTCTTTTGCCCACTTAAAACCCGACGGATTGCTACCTGTAGCGAGCAAAATGCGATCGGACTGCAATATCTCTCCGGATTTTAACTCAATTTCAAACCTAGGGGCGGTGATTTCCGGCCCGCCTTCTTCTCCGGTATTCCCCATTAATTTATTGACTGAAACCACTGCATCGCCCGTGCGAATTTTAACACCGGCATCCTCAGCGGCCCGGATCAAACAGTTAACAATTGTCTCAGAATCATCTGTGATTGGAAACATTCGCCCGTCTGCTTCTGTTTTCAATTTCACACCGTGACTGGCAAACCAATCTACAGTATCGCGGGGTTGAAATCGACTAAAAGCACCGCGCAGAGCTTTCCCTCCTCTGGGGTAATTCTGCACTAAAACACCGGGATCAAAACAAGCGTGAGTGACATTGCAGCGCCCGCCGCCAGAGATGCGAACTTTTGCCAGAAGTTGGCGGCCAGCTTCTAGTAAAGTGACGCGGGCCTGCGGGTAGGTTTTCGCGCAGGTAATCGCACTAAAAAAACCTGCTGCACCGCCACCTATGACTGTAATTTTGAGCATTCGATCGGACAAATTTTTTCTCGCTTATTCTTCTGGTTCAAAATCGGATTTTGCCGCCCCGCAAGTGGGACAAACCCAATCGTCTGGGATATCTTCAAAGGCAGTACCGGGAGCTATCTCCCCGTCGGGGTCGCCTAGTTCTGGATCGTAGACGTAATTGCAAACTGTACAAACGTATTTTTGCATTTGCTTAACTCAATTTTATATTGTAAGCTTATAGATTATACTTGACAAAGCAACCAAGTGCAATACCCATTTAAAAAGGGAATGCGACTTTGGACAATTCCCAAACTCTTAGGAATTAAGTTTTTCACAAATCTAAAATATAAAATATAATTAAGTCTTCCCAAAATCTAAAATATAAAATTTAAAATCTTCAAAGCCTCCAA
The DNA here is from genome assembly GCF_036706065.1 of Microcoleus sp. A2-C3. Classification (NCBI taxonomy): domain Bacteria; kingdom Bacillati; phylum Cyanobacteriota; class Cyanophyceae; order Oscillatoriales; family Microcoleaceae; genus Microcoleus; species Microcoleus sp. A2-C3. The sequence continues at coordinate 85,235 of NZ_JAUBVX010000010.1, forward strand.
AACCGAAGTTCTAGAGGCTTAATTGTATTTTTTATTAGTTTACTGCGATTGGAAGACTAGACTTTTGCTAAAGGCTTAGTCCAAACGCCGTTTTCATCTTCTTCATACTGCTGGTGAATGGCGTTCCAAGCGGTGTGTTCGGCTTGTATCGAGTCGTTGCTTTCGTCAAATGCGGTGTTGTAGGATTCGATAAAGGTTTTTTGTGCTGCTTCCGACAGGTGCGATCGCACTTCTGGAGACAAATCTGCCGGACTGTTGCAGCGACCTTTGACGGCGCGCGGCAGCGTCTTTTCGCTAACTGAAACTTCTTCACCGCCGGCACTTTCTAGCAAGAGTTGAAATTCGCCCGATTTATCTGCTGCGACTTCGGCCATCACGAGAAATTCGCCTGCTTCAACGCGGGTTTGATAGATAGTTGCTTTCTCTTCAGGCATTCCCAAAGCGACTAAAGCGGAGACTAAACCTGCACCGGCCGAACCTGCGATCGCGCCGCTAGCTGCACCCAACAGTACAGCGCCCAGCGGGCCAGCCGATACTACTGCACCGACAAAGGGAATAAACAGCACGCCTACGCCGGTTAGCAAGCCCAAAAAAGAACCGAATAAGGAACCAAAAATCGCCCCGCTTCGCAGACCGCCTAAAATCACATCTTTTTTAGTAATAAAGCCGGCAATTTTAGTTTTGGACTGAAAGTTTTTGCCCATTACGGAAATGTGGTCGCGGGAAACTCCGCGATCGAGCAACCGCCGAATTACGCCGTCTAATTGTTCTTCTTCCTTAAATACGGCTGAAACAGTGCGTTCTGCTAGATATTCCTCTGTCATTGTTTCTCCTTGATGGTTTGTCGATTAGTTGTGCTGGTTTTTAGTATAAGAGGACACTGTAGGGCGATCGCATCGATCTTGAGAGAGAGGTGAATGCGATCGGAGATAGTTTGAGGCTCTATCAAAAGAGTTAAGTAATTTTATAATTGGCGATCGCTAATCTTTTACAGACAGTTATTCATCTCTAATATAAGCTCCCATAAACTCCAATTGATTTATCATTTCTTCCGCTGACTTGGCAGCCATCAAATTCAAAATTCCTCGCCATTGAGCGCCTATTGAGTAGCTTTGTCGCGTTGCAACAATAATTCCTGAATGAGCCATCTTTAGTTCAGCAAAAATTCTGTGTAAACGGCAGAAATCTCCCATATTAGCAGTGTAAATGACCCGCCCTTGCTCAGTTGCCCAGATTAACTGCTCCTCATCTGAAGAGCTAAGTTTGTTCGCGTCTGGAGTAGTCATCACATCTACACCAGAATTCCGCAAAGATACTACCAACGACAGATTGCCAGAATCTTCATCAATATAGAGACGAATTTGACTCACGATAAATTACCTGCCATATATTCAGCTTCCCAATACTGACACTCTTGGTAGTACGCTGCTATATCAGCCTCGATTTCATCTTTATTAGCATGATAATAAGCCAATCCAGCATAAATTTGTGCTAAGGTCAAGTGCGGAAATTCTTCAGCGATTTTTTCAGGAGTCATTCCCGCTTTGTAGTCAATGGCTATGCTTTGCACGGACATTCTTGTACCTGCGATGCGGGGACGGCCGCCACAAGTTCCCGGCGTGCTGACAATTAGCGTTCCAATATCAACGGCAGTTGTCATATTGACCTCGATTGAGTTAACTTTATTCTATTATAACGCAGCTTCATTTCTACCCGATCGCATTCAACAAGGTTAACCAATGCCACTAGCACCTTTGTTTCCTGTCGTTCATCCCATTCTCAAATCTACCTTTCCCGGATGTCTGTGGACGGGAGATATCAACAGCCGAGAAATAGCCCTAACATTTGACGACGGGCCGCACCTGCAGCACACACCTCAACTACTGAAAATTTTAGATAAATACGACATCAAAGCGAGTTTTTTCTGGCTGGGATTTTGCGTTGACAGACATCCAGAAATTGCCAAAGAAGTGTGCGATAGCGGACACTGGATCGGTCTTCACGGCTACCAGCACGTATCCTTTGCCAAACTCAAAACCCACGAACTAAAAAATAGTTTAGAAGACACGCAAAAAGCTATTAGCAAAGCTTGCGATTTAGACCCAAAATTAATCCGCGACGTGCGGCCACCCAATGGAATTTTTATACCGCGAACATTAGAATTATTGCAGCAGTGGGAATATCGCCCGGTAATGTGGAGTGTCGTCCCAGAAGATTGGGTGCGGCCGGGGGTGATGAAAGTTATGAGTCGCGTCGTGCAGCAAACAGAAAACGGTTCAATTATTGTACTGCACGACGGTTATTCCGGCGGCGAAGATGTTGCCGCATCTGCTGATAAAATTATTCCATTGCTGTTGTATAAAGGTTACAAGTTTGTAACAATCGATCGCCTGTGGCAACAAATTTCAGTCTGATGGCGTCAGTGCGATCGCTCCTTTGAACCAAAAAACCGGGTTTTTCAACCGAAATTCATGGTTTTCAGTCCGTGTAGGGCGATCGAAAAACCTGATTTCTGGCCACCAGTGCGTAAGTCCTAATTCTCATAAATTCATGAAAAAAACACTGTTTGTAGCATCTCTTTGTTTGGCAAGTACGGGATTGGCGATCGGGCTTTCTCCTGCTTCCCTCAGTGCTAAAACCCCACTTGTCGTACAGCAGCCAGCCAGTGACCTGTCCGTGCCTGCGATCGACTCAAAACGCCCTCAAGTCGAACTGGTGAATCCGGGAGTGGAGCCCCGACAACAGTTGCGTTTAAAACCAAGTTTAGGTGTTAAACAAACGACTACTATGATTGTAAAAATGGAGATGGAAGTGTCTACAGCCGGCAGTAGTACGAATGTGAATAAAGTTCCGACTATGGTCTTAACTATAGAGACAGAAGCCACTAAAATTGATGCCAATGGAGATATTCACTACGATTTTTCATACGCTAATGCAGATATTACTGCCGATACTCCAAATTTGCCAACTGCGGCCCTGGATAGTATGCGATCCGCAGTCAAAAAATTAGTAGGATTGAAAGGTTCTTTCATCATGGATAGTCGGGGCGGTAATAAAGGAGGTAGCTTTACTTTGCCCGCAGAAGCTGACAACAATTTCAAACAAATGGTTCAAAATATGTCTAAATCCTTACACCAGCTTGCCTCGCCTCTGCCAACAGAAGCAGTTGGCAAAGGTGCTAAATGGCGCATCTCTTTTCCATCTAATGCAGGTGGCATGAATGTGAATCAAACTGCTATCTACGAATTGATTGGCTTGCAAGATGGAGTTGCTACTCTCAAAACTAGCGTAGAACAACAAGCAAATCCCCAAAATTTGACTTTACCCCAATTACCTGCTGGCTCTACTATGGCCATAAAATCTTTTGCGTCTCAGGGTCAGGGAGAAGTGATAATGCGACTGGATCAATTAATGCCTGTTCGTTCTGTCGTCTCTATCAATTCTAATTCTGAAATGACTATTAAAGTTGCAGGTAATCCAAAAGAATTAACAATGAAAACAAAAATGCTGATGGAGATGACTTTGGATTCTAAATAAGCGATATATTAGGTGAGAATACCTGATAGGATATAAAATTTACGAAAGTTTCGATCGCAAACAAAGCAAGTAGAGGAGGCTGTGGTATGGTTCGATCGCACAAACGTCAAGCTGTCATCGCTTTAGTCGTAGCCCTGGGTACAATCATCGGAAATTTAGTGCTTCCAGGCTTGAATGTAGCCCCAGCATTTGCTGAAGCCAAATTTAAGGATGTCACAAACCATTGGGCCCAAGGCTGCATAGAGGAATTAGCCGATAAAAAAATCATCAGCGGCTACTACGAAGACGGCAGTTTTCGCCCGAACCGCCCAGTCAGCCGCGCTGAGTTTGCGGCAATGCTGCGTAGGGCTTTTCCCGATGCAAAAACCGTCCGCAATCCGATCGACTTTGCAGATATTCCCACGAACTACTGGGGTTATAAACCAATTCGAGAAGCTTATCAGACAGGTTTTCTGTCCGGTTACAGCGGCAGTATTTTTAACCCAACTTTGAACATTCCCCGCTGGCAGGTTTTGGTAGCTTTAAGCAGCGGCTTGAAATATACGCCTACAGGTTCAGCGCCTGAGATTTTGGATGCGACTTTTGAAGATGCGCCAGACATTCCAGAATTGGCGAGAAATGCGATCGCCGCCGCGACAGAAAAACAACTCGTGGTCAATTATCCCGCCGTCAAACAGCTAGAACCTACGCGCAATGCTACCCGCGCCGAAGTAGCAACTTTCTTGTGTCAGGCGATCGCCAAACCCGGACAAACAGCCTTAGTTCCCTCGCAATACATCGCCCAAGTGCCAACAAATGTCGGCCCGGCGAGAACCACAGAAACCTCGGAATCTGGGAATATTCGGGCGGAAGTTTCTTTCGTCAAAGAAGGAGAAAATGCCAAAAATATCCGCATCAAAATTATCCGAGACGGTAAAACTTTATTAGAAGAACAAGTGCTAATTCCGACTCGTTCCCTAGTAGACAATCCCGACAAAAAAGCCAACGAAGAAGTATCAGAAGGGCGCTTGTTATCGGTGCGAATCCGCGACTTTGACGGCGACAAGGAACCGGAAGTGCTGGCAGATTTAGTCTCAATCAATAGCGGTGTCCGCTGCTGTAATTATTCGTTTATTTACCGCTACGACTCAGTAGCTAAAAAATACACTCATATCAAGCATTTTTGGGGCAATGTGAGCTACGAAGTTGTCGATTTTGGCAAAAATGATATCCCGGAGTTCAAGAGTCAAGACGGGCGATTTGCAGAGGCTTTTACAAATTATGCGGATTCTCGATTGCCGCTGCAAATTTGGCAGTACCGCCAAGGTAAAATGGAAGATGTGACTAAGCAGTATCCGGTGGAAGTATACACGAATTCTGCTGAACTGTGGCTGGAATCTAGGAAGCGATCGAGCGAAGATGCAGAGGTAAAAGGGGTGTTGGCCGCTTTCATGGCGAGCAAGTATGTTGCGGGCCAGGAGGCGGAAGGTTGGCAATTGTTGGACAAAGTGTATCAAGGGCGCGATCGTACTCAATTCTTGGAGAAGTTGCGCGAGTTTTTGGTGAGCACTGGTTATGCTAGTAAGTAGATTTGGAGGTTTTTAACCGCAGATGAACGCGGATAAACGCTGATAATATCTGTAGGGGCGGGTTTTACGAATAATATCTAATTCCTACTAAGAAATGAAAATTTAATAACTTAAGCGATTGCTCGTTACCAGGCTCTGCCTGGTAATGCAGATCCGGAGGCTCTGCCTCCTTTTATGTGGCAACTTACAGGCCCTGAGAGAGGACTGTAGGAGGTGTTTAATTATTAAGTTTTCGATCCTAACAATATTACTTAACCCGCTCCCATACAACAGATAACCCACGTCAATTATTCATCAAATTTGTCGTCAAATATTCATTTGTTTAAATAAAGTAAATTACTCAGAACTTGTGAAGAAATACCAAAATTGTTGCTTTTTGAAGCGCTAAGCTAAAATATAAAATATCCCACATAAAATCACTTAAAATGGTATATCCACCTGCACCTTGGAATTTGCAAGGTTATGCTATTCAGACTTTACAATTGCTAGATGTGGCACGGGTGCGTCCCTTGGTTCCCTCTGAGTTAGAAATAGTCTCTGTATTGCCAGGAAAAACCCTAGGTGGAGTTTATATATCCTCCTACGGGTTGGGTTCCATGATGGAGTACAATGAGTTAATTGTCGTAAGCGCGATCGCCAATTATGCAGGAAAATGGGGCGCTTGGATTTCCCACATCTATGTAGACAACCCTCACTCGGTAGCCGGCGGGCGCGAAATTTGGGGACTTCCTAAAGAATTAGCTCAATTTAGTTGGGAAGGAAACGATTCAGTAAAAGCAACACCGTTAGGCTACCGCGTCACAGTTAGCCAAGCCAACCGTCAACTGTGCAGTCTCAATTACAGCAAGCAAAGTTTAGCGCTACCTGTATCTTTTAGCGGAAATGTTTTCAGCGCATTAAGCAGCAATTTGCTCCTATTTAAAGGAGAATTTAACTCTCGAATCGGTTTGCTCAGGGGCGAATTAGAAATACCTGAAGATAGTCATTTTGCCAATTTAAACTTATCTCAGCCCTTGCTTACAGTTGGCTGCGAAGATATGCGTCTAATTGCAGGTGCGCCGGAAGTTGTGGGGAACAGAGCCGCACAATTCAGTTATTAGCTGGAATTTGTAGGGTGCGCAGTGCGCACCTCACTATACTAAAATTAAATGCCAGCCCCCGGAGCCGCTTCAGCACCCATTTCTAAAACTGTACCGCGCAGGAAATCAATTTGCTGCTGAAAATCCATGCCCTTAATTTTGGCTAATAAAGCATTTCCAGCTTCGGGAAGTTTATAGTCGGAAGGTACGGGAATAATTGTTCCTTCGTCCATTCCTACTGCCAGGAAATACCAAAAAGCCAGCTTGGTTTCCGGGCTCATCGAGCCGTACATCCGGCTGATTTCAGTATTGGCTTTTGAGGCAATGTCGCGCATTACTTGCAGTTGTTCTTTGTGGGCCAGCGGCTTGACTTGCTCGAACAAACCCTGAGCGATTTCGGAACCGGCAGCACCGGGAGCCGCTGGCGTGATTGACTTGCCCAATTCGGTGTAAACAAACCACAGCAAACCTAATTGATCGTCTACACTCAAGCTCTGAATTTCTGCTTTTCCTTGGTCGTAAGCGCTGGTCTTAGAAAATGTCATTGCAGTCTCCCAAATAATATGTATTGCTCAGTTTTCTTATTTTTGAGAAAACTTTTGTTTGCTACTTAGTTAAAATACCTAATAAATAATGATGCTAGAATCTTGCTTAAGACAGAGATGATCCCGGACATAAGTTTGGGGAGTAAATTCACAAAGATTGAGAAAATTTGCAACCAAAGGATGAGGCAAATTTGACAAGATTGTTGTTAGCTGTGTTCCTGATTAGCATTGTTTAGCCGATCGACGATCGCCTATAATCGCAACAGACCTGTATAGAGGTGGCTGTTATGTCGATCGCAACTGCAAAACGCTTCACCACAGAGGAATATCACCGCTTGACAGAAATGGGATTTTTTGCGGAGGACGAGCGAGTTGAGTTAATTAATGGAGAACTTGTGAAAATGGCAGCTAAAGGTACTGCTCATTCTGTTTGCGAGACACGCTTGGAACGCGAGTTATTTAAGCTGCTGGGAGAACGGGCGACACTGCGAGGGCAACAACCGATTATTTTACCGGATGACAGCGAACCAGAACCCGATCGCGCGATCGTGCAAAATCGCCCTGACGACTATCTATCCTCTCACCCCTGTCCAGCGGATATACTGTTGCTGATTGAGATTGCAGATTCTTCTTTAAGTTATGACAAACAGGTTAAGTTGCCCCTTTATGCGGCAGCGGAAATCTCTGACTATTGGATATTTAATTTATCACAAACTTGCTTGGAATGTTACAGCGAACCCTATCAGAATGCAACAGGTCAATTTGGTTATCGCAAGACACTGATTTTTCTGCCCAACGAGTCTGTTAATCTGCCTTGTTTTCACGACTTGGCGCTCGATTTATCGAGAGTGTTTCCGCCAACTGTGAATCCTGAATAATTTTGATATTATTCCCAAGAAAATAGGCTGACATAAAGCCAGCCTAGAATCAGGAGAATTTTGATTGAAACTTGTTGAAATTCTAGCTAAACAAACCGGAAATACCGCCCACTGCTATTGCTCCAGCCAGCGCCGAAACAACCACAGAAGTTAGAGCCGTACCGAACAGCCACCAAGCAGCAGTTGCTGCGGCTTCGCGCGCATCTTCTGCTTGCTGTTTGGTCTTTTTCTTGATATCTTTAATGCGTTTTTTGGCTTGCTCTTGCAGGCGTTCCGAGCGCGAAAGCACGCTGTCCCTGGCTCCTTCAATTTGGTCGATAATTTTGTTAGCTTGACCTTCTGAAATATCGGAGCGAGAGCTAATTACCGCCACTAAAGTACCGCGATCGAACTCACCTAAACGCTCTTTAATTGCGTCAAATCCGGCTTGCGGATCGTCAAATACTTTGCGGATGTCTCGTTTGATGCTTTCGTAATTAAGTTCAGGTCGATCGAGCGAATTGAGGTAATCCCGAATTTTCGCGAAAATACCGTCAATTGCTGACTGGAACTTGTCTTGCACCATTTGAATTTGTTCGACAAACTCGTTGCGGACTGATTCAATGCGATCGGCAATTTGGTTAGCTTCCTCTTCGGAAATGTCTTCCCGCTGCGACAGCAAGGCTACCAGCGTACCGCGATCGAAGTGCTTGAGCCGATCGCCCAAACTGTCCATCCCCATACCAGGTTCGCTAAACAGCAACTGTAAATCGCGCTTGATACCGTCAGGATTGAGTTCTTCCTTATCCGTATTCCGCAAGTAATTTTCCAAACTTCCTTGGAAATCCTTGACAGTTTTTTGAGCGCGAGATGCCAAACGACGGGGCGATTTCACGATGCTGCGAATCGAATCTTGCACGCGATCGATCGTCCGATTGATTTGTTCTTCGCTCAAATCGTCCCGCTGCGAAAGCAACTTAACCAAAGTTTCGCGATCGACCTGAGACAGCCTTTCCCGCAGCGCCAAAGCGCCTTCTTTAGGATTTTCAAACAATTTGGTCAAATCTCGATTCAGACCTTCAGGATCGAGTTCTTCCAGGTTGGTATTCCGCAGATACTCACCAATTTTCCCAGTAACTTCCTCGTACTGTTCCTTAGCTTTATCCGCCACTATTTGCGGTGCGTGAATAATGTTGTCGCGCACGGATTCGATTTTTGCGATCGCCCGATTGATCTGTTCTTCATTGAGGTCTTGGCGCTGCGACAGCAGTTGCACCAGCGTATCGCGATCGAATTGAGATAAGCGTTCTTTCAGCGCTTTAAATCCCGCTTCCGGGTCGTTTAACAGCGTTTGAAACTCGCGCTCGATCGCTTCAGGATTGAGTTCTTCCTTATTAGTATTACGGAGGTAATCCTCTACCTTTTGGCGTACTTCTTGTGCTTTTGATTTCGCTTGCTCTTGCAATTCTTGAGCTTTGGAAATTACTTGATCGCGCGAACTTTCCAACCGCCCGATTAACTGATCCGCTTCTTCAGGGCTGAAATCCTCCCGCTGACCGAGCAATTGTACCAAAGTATCGCGGTCAAATTGCGACAGGCGATCGCGCAAAGCCTCAAAACCAGAATCGCGATCGTCCAACAGCGCTTGGAAGTCCTTCTCGATACCTTCAGGATTCAATTCTTCCTTACCAGTCGATCGCAAATAATTCTCAATTCGGCTGCGTAAATCTTGAGACTGTTCCTCACCAGCAGCATCTCCAACAATTCCCAAAACTTCTTGACGAACACCTTCAAGCTGTTCGGCAATTTCCGCCGCCTGTTCCTGACTAAACCCCTCGCGGCGGCTCAAAATCCCTACAAAATACTCAGGATTAAACATCTCTAACTGGCGCAAAACCGCCCCCGGAGAAGCTTCGGGATCGTAAATAACATCCCTAAATTCCTGCTTAATAGTTTCTCGGTTGAGATGCCAAGGTTGAGTATTCAGCAAGTAATTTTCCACATCAGCCTTAGCTGTATTGAAAGGCAGCGCAGGCAATTTATCGCCTACCTTCTCGCTCAAAGACTTAGCTGTTTCCTTTCCTTTTGCAGTTAGTTGCTGCAACTGACCAGAGATTTTTTCAACATCCAAATCCGACAAATCAGTCCGCGACAAAACAGTACCCACAAGAGCTTCTACACCCAACTGCATCGCCCGGTTCATGCCCTCGCTGGACTCCGATTTGTTGTCCCGATTTTCCAGAATTTGAGACAATTTGGCATTGAGTTCGTCAGACTTCAGCAAATCGGGAGCCGCAAACTTGAGAAAATCCACTAACTCTAAATTCGGGTCTTTCTTTTCTTGCTGCTTGCCGAAGGTTTGCTTCCAAACGCCTTCGAGTTGGTCGGCAACTTGATTTATTTCATCTTGAGAAAAATCACTGCGGCTGCTAATTAAATCCACAAAAGTTTGCCGGTTAACATTCTTTAAAACATCGGTTCCTGCCAAAGATTTGATATCAGCATCCCCCAGCAACTTTTCAAATTGACCGCGAATTTCCTTGACATCCAGCTTCGGCAACTGCAAAGAACCCACATAATCTTGCAGTGTTTCGCGAATGCTCTCCGGGTCTACAGCCGAGCTCAATTCGCGGCGGACAGCAGCCACAGATGCTTCTACAGTATTGACCATTTGGTCGCTGGCTATCTTGCCGCCGATCGCCGAACTAGCAGTACCCATGACGCCTTGAATGCCTGAAAAAGCAGTTTTTATCAAGGAACCGATCATAGAACCGACGGCGCTAGAACCGAGCCATACCAGCGTTAAGAAGTACGCCGACCAAATGACCACACCAATAATTGCCGCTCCATCTACTGAGGAAATTGAAGTTAGTTTGACCGCCAGAAAACAAGCTAAGAATAAAGCTAGGTTAACTGTGACTAAAATCCAACCGCCGACTAAGCCTTCGATCTTGCGAACTTTCTTGCCCAAAGTTTCGGACTCATCATCATCGTCATCGTCGGGTAAAGCTTCGTCCCAGTTGGAGATTTTGGCGGCGATCGAGAAATTTGTCAACAAGAATTGGAAGCCAAAAGCCATGATGACTCCGGCGATTAATGCCACGAAAAACTGAGGGCTTAAAAACATTAGCCCTGCGATATCGGGGTGCTCAAATGGCACATCTATTTCTACTGGCATTTGGGCAATATTGAGTTTTGGACTGTACATCGACATTAATAACTCGCTTTCAAACATAAATTACCTCCTAAAGTTTGATGCCGAATTAGGCACATTGAAACTAGCCCTAACGTTTAAATAGGGGGATTGACATTTTTTAGATGGTGTTTTTTTCGTCAGGCTTTATCTTACGGAAGCCCTAATTCGTGAAATCAGGATGAATAGTAAATCAGTTCTTTAGTTATGTCATCCTTACTGCTGATTATGGCTCTGGAAGCGGCAAAATAAATCCCTCTAAAGTCAGAAATGAGTTGATTTGGGAGGAGTAGCCGTAGAGTTAGGCCAAAAAAGGCAAGTTTGATGCGGGGGCGATGGCTAGTAATTATGAATAGTAGTAAACTGGGATGCAGCGTACCCTACCTATCGTAGAGTGCGCTGGCTTTTTAGGATTCCGTTTGATTTTTAGGCTGAAAACGAGCTAATAATTGCGATCGATCTAGCTGCATAGTCAACCGCGTGCAATCATCGAGGGTTTCTAATTGAATCAAAGGCTCGATTATTTGAGCTAATTCTTCATCAATCTCGCCAAATCTCACTTGTAAAACACTCTCAACGATCAGGCGTTTAGCTTGCTCGATACCTTGCTCGATACCTTGCTGCATACCTTGCTCGATACCTCGCTGAGTTGCATCTTCAAGTCGTTGCAAATAAAGGGGTGACAGTTCCATAATCAACTCCCGATCTTCTCGATCTATAATAAACAGTCAAGTGATATTGAGCGCACCCTACATATCGTAGAGCGCGCTGCTGAGTTAGGATTCCGTTTGATTGTCAGGCAGAAAACGAGCTAGTAATTCAGTGCGATCTAGTTGCCTAATTAGTCGCGTGCGATCGAGGGGTTCTAGTTGGATCAAAGGCTCAATTATTTGAGCTAATTCTTCATCAATCTTGCCAAACTTCACTTGTAGCATACTCTCAACCATTAAGCGTTGACTGCGCTGGATACCTTCTTGGATACCTTCTTGCATACCTTGCTGGATACCTCGCTAAGTTGCATCTTCAAGTCGTTGCAAATAGAGGGGTGACAGTTCCATAATTAACTCCCGATCTTCTCGATCTGTGTCTTGACGGACTTCTAAAATCGTTCGCAAGTTGTACAACAATTCTAACGCGCTCAACTGAAATAAATTATCAGACGGTAATTCTCTCAATTCGGCAATAGCTTGCTTTTGCACGTTTCCCTTCCCCAAAATCCTCAGCCACAGCGTTTCGGGAGTGCGGGGCAGTTGGTGAATGGCAATGATCGCTGCTTTCAGAGACGGACTCAGAAAATAAACTCCATTTACCCAATTTTCTGGTTCGGGAATCGCTCCAAATCCAGCTAGCATGGTGTCGGAAACCGTCGGCGACAGTATCCAGAGTTGGGGCAAGTCTGCCTCTGCAATCCTGCTATTATCTCTAGTTGCGACTCGTTCATATTCGGCGTGGACATCAAATAGTTTGCCCAAACAACTACGAATTTCTCCGGTTTGAACTGGACTGCGGAATGGTTCCAATACAGCGGGTTTTGCTGCGATTTGACCCAAAATGCCGAGGGCCGTTGGTTCGACTTCTGGTTCCGCTTTTGGGGCAAAAAAAACGTCAATCTGCCTCACTTCTCCAGCAATGTCGCGGCTGGTTTCGACATTGCCGAGAGGGGTTAATAGTTCTTTGAGATATTGTTTTGCAAATTGGTCGTGGATGAATCTGGTCATGATAATTGTCAGCTATCAACTGTTTAAAAATCTCGCCCTCAACTCTTAACTCTTAACTGTCAACTGTCAACTGTCAACTGTCAACTGTTTTCATCTTTTAAAGCAATCCACTGAGATTGCAGAGTAGGAGAGTGACAATTATCATACGCTGTCATACCTTTTTGATAATTTTTCCAAATTTTGTTCATAGATTTAATCAAATCAGGCTGAGTTCTGATAATATCAGAAGTTAATCTGAGATTACAATCATCCGGTATTTTAAGGAAATTAGCTATGCGACTCTCTCAAATGCTTTTCGTCACCCTGCGGGAAGACCCCGCAGAAGCAGAAATTCCCAGCCACAAACTATTACTCCGTGCGGGATACATCCGGCGCATCGGGAGCGGCATTTACGCTTATCTACCTTTGATGTGGCGAGTTCTCAAAAAAGTCTCCCAAATTGTGCGGGAAGAAATGGATGCTACCGGCGCTCAAGAATGCCTTCTCCCGCAACTGCAACCTGCCGATTTGTGGCGGGAATCTGGTCGCTGGGATACCTACACTCAAGCTGAAGGTATCATGTTTTCTCTCACAGACCGTCGCGATACTGAATTGGGATTGGGCCCAACTCACGAAGAAGTGATTACTACAATTGCTAAAGATATGATTCGTTCCTATCGGCAGTTGCCTTTGCATCTCTATCAAATTCAAACTAAGTTTCGTGATGAAATTCGCCCGCGTTTTGGGTTGATGCGCGGTCGCGAGTTTATTATGAAAGATGGCTATTCTTTTCACACTAGCGAAGAAAGTTTGAAAAAAACTTATCAGGATATGGATCGAGCATACAGCAATATGCTGCGCCGTTCGGGTTTGGAATTCCGAGCAGTAGATGCCGATTCTGGTGCAATTGGTGGCTCTGGTTCTCAAGAGTTTATGGTGCTTGCAGAAGCTGGTGAGGATGAAGTTCTTTATACTGAAGACGGTCAGTATGCTGCTAATGTTGAGAAGGCTGTATCGATGCCTGCTGATGCTGAAAGTTCGCCCTTTGCAACTTTTGAAAAGCGGGAAACGCCGGGAACTGACACAATTGATAAACTTTGCAAGTTTTTGAAGTGTTCTTCGACGCAAGTTGTCAAAAATGTGCTTTATCAGGCTGTTTATGACAGCGGTATTACAGTTTTGGTATTGGTAAGCATTCGCGGCGACCAAGATGTGAATCAGGTAAAGTTGCTGAATGAATTAACTAAGTTGGCACCAAATTATCAAGCTAAAACAATTCTGTTTTTGACGGTTCCTGATGCGGAAGCTCAACGGAAATGGACGGCTAAATCTTTGCCTCTGGGTTATATGGCTCCCGATGTTGCTGATGATTATATTGCTGGGAGTAAGGAGGTAAATTCTAAGTTTTTGCGTTTGGTCGATCGCACTGCTGTCGATCTTACCAACTTTGTCACTGGTTCTAACGAGTCAGGATATCACGTTGTGGGAGCTAATTGGAATAAAGAATTTCCTCTACCTGCAACGGTTGTGGGCGTTAGAAGTGCCAAAAAGGGCGATCGGGCAATGCACAATCCCGAACAAACTTTGCAAAGCGCCAGAGGCATCGAAGTCGGCCACATCTTCCAATTAGGCACCAAATACTCCGAAGCGATGGGGGCTACCTACACCAACGAACAAGGCGAAGAAATGCCCTTTATCATGGGCTGCTACGGCGTTGGCGTGTCGCGGCTGGCTCAATCTGCCGTAGAACAATCCTACGACAAAGATGGGATTATCTGGCCAGTGGCGATCGCGCCGTATCACGCGATCATTAGCATCCCCAATATTTCCGATGCTCAACAAGTAGAAGTCGCCGAAAAACTCTACGCACAACTCAACAAATCTGGCATTGAAACATTACTAGATGACCGCGACGAACGAGCCGGAGTTAAATTCAAAGATGCCGATTTAATTGGCATTCCCTATCGAATTGTGACTGGCCGTTCCCTGAAAACAGGTAAAGTTGAAATTGTGGAAAGAGCAACTCACAAATCCCATGAAATTCTCATTGAGGAAGTTAATGCTACTTTAAAACAGTGGATTGAGGCAGCCCTCAAATAAGCCTTAATAACGGTAAGGTGCGCAGTGCGCAACGTATAGAGGTAAGGTGCGCAGTGCGCACCCTACATTAACGAGTAGTAAGGTGCGATATGAATCTGAATCTAAGTCAGTTTCTTCGATTTCCTCAATCCCGAATTTGGCGGTACTTAGCCCAAGTAACTGTCGTGGCGATCGCTTACGCCGTGGGGGCGAGGCTAGCATTTTCAATTCAAGGTGTCAGTCCCTTTGCTTCCTCGGTGTGGCCGCCCGCAGGCATTGCACAAGCCGGACTTTTATTGTTTGGTAGAAAAGTCTGGCCTGCGATTGTTTTGGGTATATTTTTACTCAATTTTGTTAACCCAAGTGAACAGATATTCGCGGTCTGGGTGGGAGGAAACCTCGGGGCAATTTTGCAAGCTGTGTTTGCAGTAACTGCGCTACGCTGGCTGGGGTTTCGTCCATCTCTAGAACGTTTGAAAGATGTAGTTAATTTAATCTTGTTTGGCGGGTTAATTTCCACTCAGATTAGTTGCACTATTGGCGCTTTTTCCCTATATTTACTAGGAAAAGTAGATTGGGTAGGCTATTTTTCTGCTCGCTGGAATTGGTGGTTGGGAGATACAATGGGAGTTTTGATTTTCACTCCGTTAATTCTCATATTCTTTCGCCCTAAAGTCACGGCAGACCGTTTAAAAAGACAAACAGAGAAACCGAAAAATTATCTAATTTGGCGGGGAGTATGGTTGATATTATTAATTGGGCTGAGCTGGTTTGTATTTGAGTCAAAAAATGACGCTTCTATTTCTCGCTATCCCCTTGAATATTTGCCGTTTCCCTTGATAATTTGGGCGGCGCTCCAATTCGGTCAGCGGGCCGCTGTTCTGGCCTCGTTAGTTGTCTCCATCATCGCAATTTTCGGCAGTTCTAATGGAGGTGGGCCATTTATAGCTAAAGCAGAAAATATTAGTCAGGCTATTTTATTTTTACAAGCTTTTATGGCTGTAGTTACGATTACTTCGCTGTTATTGGCAGCGACGGTAGCCGAACGCGCAGCCGCCGAAAATTCTCTGCGAGAAAGTGAAATTAAATATCGAGAGTTGGTTGAGAATGCTAACAGTATTATTGTCAAATTGGAGCCAAAAGGCACAATTATTTTTTTTAATGAGTTTGCTGAAATATTGTTTGGCTACAATCAGGAAGAAATCCTGGGGAAAAATGCAGTGGGAACAATTATTCCCCAAACCGACGACGAAGGGAATAACTTACAGTCGGTTTATAATGAAATTTTACAAAATCCCGATCGCTTTACTAACTATGAAAATGAAAATATCCGGCGCGACGGATCTCGCATTTGGGTAGCTTGGGCAAATAAACCGCTGTTTGATGCAGCGGGAGAACTCCAGGGCATCCTCTGCATCGGCACAGATATCACCGATCGCCGAAACGCTGAAATAGCCTTGCAAAAGCTGAATGAAAAGCTGGAAATCCGAGTTGCAGAGCGCACAAATGCCCTGAAACAAAGCGAACTTCAGCTACAGAAACAAAAATCGGCATTAATTGATTTAGCCAAAAATAAAGCGCTGAATCAAGGCGATTTAACCAAAGCGCTTCAAGAAATCACTGAGACTGCTAGCCGTACTCTGGAAGTTACCCGATCGAGTGTATGGTTGTACGATCGCCCTAAATCTAAGATGGAGTGCCTGGATTTGTTCGATCGCACCGCCAACCAGCACTCAAAGGGTATGGAATTAGCAGCAGCAGACTATCCTGTCTATTTTCAAGCACTGCGAGAAGAACGCGCAATTGCTGCCTTTGACGCGCAAAAAGATTTTAGAACTAGAGAATTTGAGGAATTTTACCTAATTCCCTTGGGCATCACTTCCATGCTAGATACCCCGATTCAAATAGGCGGAAAAATAGCAGGAATTCTCTGTTTGGAACACGTAGGAATGCCCCGCAATTGGACTATTGAAGAACAAAGTTTCGCTGTTTCTCTAACAGATTCTGTAACTTTCGCAGTGGAAGCGCGGGAACGCCAGCGCGCTGAAGCAGCGCTACGGCAAGCTGAGGCCAAATACCGCAGCATTTTTGAAAATGCGATCGTCGGGATATTTCAAACTACTCCAGATGGGGAATATCTCAGCATCAATCCTGCTTTGATTCGCATTTATGGTTACAGTTCTTGCGAGGAGTTGATGGCCAATTTAACTGATATCAACCGCCAGCTATATGTAGACCCAGAACAGCGCGCCGAAGTCATACAGTTAATGCGAACTAACGGCAAAGTATCGGATTTGGAATCTCAAGTTTACCGTCAAGATGGCAGTATAATTTGGATTGCCGAAAATGCTTATACTGTCTGCGATATACATGGAAATTTACTGTATTACGAAGGTACTGTTGAAGATATCACAACTCGCAAAGAAGCTGAGGCAGCTTTACGATTAGAACAAGAAAAATCCGATCGCCTCCTACTCAACGTTTTGCCGCAAGCGATCGCCGAAAGACTCAAACAAGACCAAAGCATCATCGCCGATACTTTTGCTGAAGTAACAGTATTGTTTGCGGATATAGTCGGTTTTACGCAAATTAGTTCCCAAATTTCTCCGCCGGAATTGGTTTCGTTGCTTAACGACATTTTTTCTACCTTCGATCGCCTAGCCCAAAAGCACGGATTGGAAAAAATTAAGACGATTGGTGACGCTTATATGGTAGTAGGAGGGCTGCCCGTGCCCCGCAGCGATCATGCAGAGGCGATCGCCCAAATGGCCCTGGATATGCAGCAGGCAATTATTGATTTCAGCCACACCCAAAATCAAGATGTCAGCATCAGAATCGGCATCAACAGCGGCCCGGTTGTCGCGGGAGTCATCGGGATTAAAAAATTCATCTACGATTTGTGGGGAGACACCGTTAACACCGCTTCCCGCATGGAATCCCACGGCTTACCGGGGTGCATCCAAGTCACATCTGCAACTTATGATATATTGCAGTACAAGTATGTATTTGAAAGTCGCGGCGCGATCGAAGTCAAAGGCAAAGGTGAAATGAACACTTATTTTCTCAAAGGCATTAAATTGTAAAATAAGGAAGAAGGAAGAAGGAAGAGGGAAGAAGGAAGAGGAAAAAAAGAGGGAAAAAGGAATAAACAATGTTCAGCTCATATTTGTGCAATTAATTAGATCCTAATCGTCTTAGCTGTTTGCATAGCTAATTAAAAATATAAAGCTGAGTATGAACCAAAACAAAAATCTGTTTCTGCGATTTGCTCAATCTATAAATTGGCAATACTTAGCAAAAATAGCTGCCGTTGCCTTTGTTTACGCTTTAGGAGCAAAAATAGCAGTTTCAATCCCAGGCGTAAATAAATTAGCTACCTGCGTCTGGCCGCCCGCAGGAATTGCACAAGCTGCAATGTTATTATTTGGTTGGCGCGTGTGGCCGGGAATAGCTTTAGGCGTATTTTTTTACGAGACTATTAACCTCAATGTATCGTTAACACTTGCAACAATAAGTGCCTTTTGCGCTTGTTTACAAGCTTTGTGCGCCTTTACCTTGCTGCAAAAATTCAAGTTTCGCCCGTCACTCGATCGGCTGATCGATGTAGTCAATTTAGTCTTTTACGGTGCTGTAGTTGCCACTCAAATAAACTGCACTCTCGGCACGCTGCGCCTGTGTGTAACTGGTCTAGTTGACTGGAGCGAATATTGGGCAATTCGGTGGAATTGGTATTTGGGAGACACCTTAGGAGTTTTAATTTTTACGCCATTGTTGCTGATTACATACCAAAAAATAGCGGTACGAAATCAAGCAAATACAGGCAATAAAAGAATTGCCAACCAAATCTGGCGCGGCATATGCTTGCTATTATTGGTAACAGTCAGTTGGCTAGTATATAACTCAAAAAGTGAAGGTAATATCTCCAGTTATCCCCTCGAATACTTGCCATTTCCTTTAGTCATTTGGGCAACGATTCAATTCGGCCAGCGCGGGGCTGTTTTAGCATCTTTTATTGTATCCAGTATCGCCATTTGGGGAGGTTCTCAGGGAGGTGGGCCGTTTATTGCCAAAGCGGAAAATATCAATCAAGCAATCTTATTTTTGCAGGCTTTTATGAGCGTAATTGTAGTTACATCGCTGCTGTTGGCTGCCACAGTGGCCGAACTCACATCAGCACAGGATTCGCTGCGGGAAAGCGAAATTAAGTATCGGGAATTAGTGGAAAATGCTAACAGCATTATTTTAAAATTAGATACGGAAGGTAATATTACTTTTTTTAACGAATTCTCACAGAAATTTTTTGGTTACAGGGAAG
Source organism: Microcoleus sp. A2-C3 (assembly GCF_036706065.1). Classification (NCBI taxonomy): domain Bacteria; kingdom Bacillati; phylum Cyanobacteriota; class Cyanophyceae; order Oscillatoriales; family Microcoleaceae; genus Microcoleus; species Microcoleus sp. A2-C3. The sequence continues at coordinate 104,105 of NZ_JAUBVX010000010.1, forward strand.
AAGAAATACTGGGTAAAAATGCTGTTGGTACAATTATTCCCCAGACAGATACAGCGGGAAATGACCTGACAGTATTATTGAGTCATATTTTAAAGCACCCGGAACAGTATACGACAAATGAACATGAAAGCATTCAGCGTAACGGCAATCGGGTTTGGGTATCGTGGGCAAATAAACCGCTGTTTGATGCGGCCGGAAAGTTCGTGGGACTGTTGGCAATCGGTACGGATATCACAGGCCGCAGGCTGGCTGAAATGGCGCTTTATAAGCTGAATGAAGAGTTGGAATTTAGAGTTGAAGAACGAACTAATGCTCTCAATGATACTTTAAGTGCACTGCGAGTTCAACAGGAACAATCAGAACGGTTGTTGTTAAATATTTTGCCTGAAGAAATAGCCAATCGGTTGAAGCAGGGAGATAGTACGATCGCAGATACTTTTGCTGATGTTACTGTCTTATTTGCGGATATCGTAGGTTTTACTCAATTGAGTGCGCGAGTTTCTCCAACAGAATTAGTTGCCTTGCTGAATGACATCTTTTCGACATTTGACAACCTAGCAGAAAGGCACGGTTTGGAAAAAATTAAGACGATTGGCGATGCTTATATGGTTGTTGGAGGGCTGCCAATTCCTCGCCCGGATCACGCAGAGGCGATCGCAGAAATGGCGATCGATATGCAGGAGGCAATTATTGACTTCAGCAAGACTCAAAATCAACATCTTAGTATCAGAATCGGCATCAACACTGGCCCGGTTGTCGCCGGAGTCATCGGCATTAAAAAATTTATTTACGATTTGTGGGGAGACACCGTTAACACGGCTTCCCGCATGGAATCTCACGGCTTGCCGGGAAGCATTCACGTCACAGCGACAACTTATCAGCAATTGCAGGACAAGTATGTTTTTGAAAGTCGCGGTGCGATCGAAGTTAAAGGCAAAGGCAAGATGACTACTTATTTACTACAATGCAGAAAATGGATCTAATCTCAATACGGATAGGACGTACGGTTGAAACCGCGCCTACAAAAACCAAGTCCGCCTCCGCGGACTGAAGAAAATAAGGTAATTTCAACCAATTGGTCTTTAACCCCTCTGAGCTCGGGTTTGGTCTGTATAGAAGCGGTTTCAACCGCCCGATCTTTTGAACCGTATTGGGCGATAATCTATGTTTTTCTCTAAAAGTAAGGGCGATCGCACTTTTAATTTACACGATCGCCCTTTTCTCAATTAACAAAGTTTTTTACAGCTTGAAAAGGTTAATACCAGCTTTCTTCGCCATTACTTCTAAACCCTTGTGTTCCAAGGTTTTAATCGCCTTCGTAGAAAGATGTAATTTTACCCAGCGCTTCTCCTGCGGCCACCAAATGCGCTTCCACTGCAAATTTGCTTCTTGCAACTTGTGAGTGCGGTGGTGCGAGTGAGAAACCGCAAAACCGTTATTCGCCTTCTTGCCCGTTAGCTGACATTTCCGTGACATATTGCCCTCCAGATTACCGTTTTTTGATGCAGCCTCTCATTATATAGCAATGACAAGGCGCGCAATGCGCGCCCACTTGCAAGATTACATTGCACGTTCAGTCAATTTTGTCAACACTTGATTCGATCGCTCGACAAACTCCTGCATCCCTTCAGCATCGAAACCCTTCTGGGCCATCAAAGCCAAGTCATAAACGTGGTGACAAATCATACTCGCCAACTGCGCCGACGGAGACTCGCCACCGTCTTGAATAATCGCACCCTGGCTCAAACTTGCCAGATTTTGAATCAGCGGGTGAGACGTATTCACCAGCAAAACGTGTTCATCGGGGAATTCGGCCGCTTGCTGCTGTAAAAGCGCCGTCATATCGCGCATCCGGCGCAAAGCTTCCGGTAAAAGGACGATCGCAGGTGGCGCACCCTCAGTAGAGTCAGACTTCAAAGCTTCAGTGCGAATGTTCACTTTCGGCTTATTGAGAGCCTTTTGGAACATTTCTTTAACTTGTTCACTACGAGTTTTGTTAGTTGTCGGATCGACAATTTCCGCTTCTTTTTCTTTGTCAATTAGCGTGTCGTCAATGTCAGAATCAACCCGCGAGAATTTGACATCTGAATGTTCTCTTTCTAAGAAACTCACAAAGTGCGTGTCAATGAAAGAATCCATAAACAGCACTTCTAAACCTTGACTTTTGTGCAGTGCGACGTAAGTTGCTTGAGACGCAGGTTCTGTGCAGTAAAACACGCGATTTTCGTGACGTGTTTGATTGCGTTCCAAATACTCTTTCAGCGTCGTGTAAGGCTGCGTCGAAGAACTGTCCGATTTCGGAGTTACATCTTGCCACAAATCTCCGTCCTCAGTTTGCACCTGCACTTCTGGGGTGGTAGTTTCTGGCTTTTCTACTGTCGGCTCGTAGGTGCTGCGGTAGATTAAGATATCTTCGACTTGCTTTTTAAACTTGTCATCGTTGAGGGCTCCAAACTTGACAAAAGTGCCGATATCTTGCCAGCAACGGATGTACTCGTTGCGGTCATCGCGGTAAAGTTCCTTCAGGCGATCGCCCACTTTTTTCGCAATATAGTCAGCGATTCTTCGCACTGTGCGATTGCTTTGCAAAGAACTGCGAGAAACGTTCAGCGGAATATCGGTACTGTCAATGACTCCCCGCAGCGGCATCAAAAATTTCGGGATAATTTCTTCGCAGTGATCGCTGACAAAAACCTGGTTGGAAAATAGCTTAATATTGCCTTGGGTGACATCGACATCCGGCCGCAGTTTCGGAAAGAAAAGAATTCCGTTGACAATGAAAGGATAATCTGTATTCAGGTGTACCCAAAGCAGCGGCTCATCTTGGTATGGGTAAAGGTAGCGGTACAGTTCTAAGTAATCTTCTTTTTGTAAATTGCTGGCTGATTCCCGCCAGATTGCTTTGTCCTTGTTGAGTGCCTCTCCCTCAAATTTGATGGGAACCGGCATGAAATCGCAGTAGGTTTTGATTAACTGCTTGATGCGGGTGGCATCTACATACTCTTGTTCTTCATCTTGGAGTGTCAGAGTAATGGTAGTACCGCGTTCTGTGCGGGCAGATTCTGATAGTTCAAAAGCGGGAGAACCGTCGCAAGACCAGTGTACTGCTTGGGAGCCTTCTTTGTAGGAAAGAGTATCAATGTCTACTTGCTTTGCTACCATGAAAGATGAGTAGAAACCGAGACCAAAGTGACCGATAATTGCGTCGTCGCCGCTGCCTTGGTATTTTTGAATAAATTCTTCGGCGCTGGAGAAAGCGACTTGGTTGATGTATTTTTTTACCTCGTCGGCGGTCATGCCGATGCCGTTATCGGTAATCGAGAGGGTTTTGTTTTCAGTATCAATGACAATGTTGATTTGTGGTTCGCCAATGTCGTCGCTGTATTCGCCGGAACGGGAAACCATTTTGAGTTTGGCTATGGCATCGACGGCGTTAGAAATTAGTTCCCGCAAGAAGACTTCGTGGTCGGTGTATAGCGACTTCTTGATAATCGGGAAAATATTCTCGGTATGGATGGAGATTGTTCCCTGTTCTAAAACTGTCATAGTTTTTCTGTGTGGTAGTTTTTAGGAATCAGTAGTCAGTAGTTATTAGTTATTAGTTATTAGTTAGTGGTTATTCGTTGTTATATCCAACAACTATCAACTGTCAACTGTCAACTGTCAACTGATTACTGACTACTTAATAATTTTCGGCGATCGCGCTATCTTCTGCAAAAGGGATTACCCTAAAAAGATGATTCGGTTTCCCTCACATAGTACCTTACAAAGGCAACCGCAGGACAAAGGTGCTGCCGAAACCCAATTCGCTGCGGGCGCTGAGGCTGCCGCGGTGGGCGCGGGCGATGGTTTGGGCGATCGCCAATCCGAGTCCCGATCCGCCGGTATGGCGCGATCGATCGCTATTAACTCGGTAAAATCGATCGAATATGCGCGCTAAATCTGCCGCCGCTATCCCAATCCCGGTATCTTGAACCTGAATGATCGCCTCTTGGTGACTGGAATCTAAGATAACTGTGACTTTTCCGCCAGCCGGAGTGTATTGAATGGCATTCACAATTAAATTAGTAACCAGACGGTAAAGTCGATCGGCATCTCCGACAACATTCAACTGCTGCTGTACGCGCATTTCGGATGTTAGCGCTACCTCGGAGGCGATCGCCAAAGCCGCCAATTCCTCGACTAAATCGCTAACCAAGTCATTCAAACAACAAAGCTGAGGGCGATCGGCGATCGCTTGAGAGTCCATCCGCGCCAACAGCAACAAATCAGCCACTAACTGAGTCAATCGTCGGTTTTGGCGATCGACAGTTCGCAAAACTTCCCGCGCTTCTTTCTCATCCAATGCTGGCATCAACAGGGCTGATTCTACTGTTGCTTGGGATGCCGCTAAAGGTGTTCGTAATTCGTGGGCAGCATCCGCCGTAAACTGTTGGATTTGTCGGTAGGAAGAATAAATCGGTTTCATTGCCAATCCAGCCAGCCACCAACTAGAAAAGCCTACCAAAATTAACGCTGTCGGCAATCCCAATTTCAAAATTAATCTCACTGTACTTAGATAACTATTGAAATCTTGCAAACTTCGCCCTACTTGAAAATATCCCCAATCTTGCTGTGTTCTAGTGTGCAGCGATACAGAAATTTGGTGATAAATATTGCCTTGGCTGTCAGCGATCGTTTGCCAGTGTTGCGAGTTAAATGTCGGCGGCAATGCTTCGGGATAAGCGCCTGCTGTTGCAATCAATTTTTTTGAATTATCAAATAAACGGATATAGTAATAGCTTTGGTTAATCGCGCTTAAAATATGGCGATGGGGCAACTTTTCTTTAAGGCCGTTAACTCCAATTACGCGGAGGTTTGGCAAAAGTTCATTGACGATTGGTTCCAAGCGTCCTGGCTGCTGTAGCTTGATTTCGAGGCTGTCGTGGAGTGTCCCCGCTACCGATTCTAGTTCGCGATCTATGGCGATCCAGTGCGCGTGGGCGATTGCCTTATACACGCCAAATCCCAACAAGCTTAAAATCAAACCCATTACTGCGGCATAGGAAATGGCTAATTGCGATCGAGTTCGATTAAATAGTTTGTTTTGATTCACATTTCATAATTTGGCATTGGGCATTGGGCATTGAGCATTGGGCATTGGGCATTGAGCATTGGGCATTGGGCATTGAGAATTGGTAATTGGTAGTTGAGCCTGATGTTTTTTTGTGAACCGCATACAACGCAGAGTTTCTGTTTCTTTAGGGGCGGTACTCGTGTCCGCCCTCCGGGTTTCTTTCAATTTCTCATCCGATATCCAACACCGTGGACAGTTTCAATTAAATTCGCGCAGCCAACTGATTCGAGTTTGCGCCGCAGCAAGCGCACTTGAGCGGCTACTACATTGCTAAAGGTATCTGCGCTGGCTTCCCATATCTGATTCCGAATTTGGTCGGTTGTGACAATTTGGTTCGGATGTTTCATGAAATATTCTAGCAGTTGAAATTCTTTGTTAGTCAGCGAAATTGTCTGGTTTGTGCCGTTTTGATTCAGATGACAAGCCGTGCGATTCCCGCAATCTAAGGCGAGATTTCCAATTTGTAGCTGTTGAGGCTGTATTTGGGGCGATCGCCTTTGTAATGCGCGCAACCTTGCTAACAGTTCCGCCATCCCGAAAGGCTTGACCAAATAATCGTCAGCCCCCGCATCCAATCCCGCGACTTTATCTTCCATCCTGTCTTTGGCTGTCAGCATCAAAACTGGCAAAAAACTATGTTTTGCGCGCAATCTTCGCAGTAGTTCTATTCCCGACAATCCCGGAAGCAACCAGTCAAAAATGGCTAGGGTGTATTGTGTCCACTGACTGTCTAGATATTCCCAAGCTTCATTTCCGTCCTGGGCCCAGTCAACTATGTATTTTTCTTGCTTCAAAGTGCGATCGATCGCTTTTCCTAAATCTGGCTCGTCTTCAACTAGCAAAATTCTCATAAGATTAATTTACAGCAGTCAATCTGTATACATTGTTAGCTGCCGCCAGCGCCAACCCCCAATATATAAGTTGACACACTTAAATGAAATCAGTATGAAATCTCTTGAGTTCGCATAAAAAAATAACAATTGACAAAAATTGACAATAAGCTGGAAATGTCTTATACTCGAATGCAGCCCAAATTTTGACAATTATTATCAAGAAGTATGGCAGACTTATCCGATCGCTCCGCGATGAAAAAGCCGGGGCACTGGACTCGCCGCCAACTCCTACAGCTAGGAATAGGTGGTGCTGGGGTAGCGGGCGCAGCGATCGCACTGCAAAATTTTACCCAAAGGCGATCGGCTGCGGCGAGAATACCACCAATGGCTGCCGATCCAGTCGCAGCTAGCACGATCAACCCGATGCAAATTGCGCGGGATTTCGATTACGGCACGGTGACGCGGGAAAACGGGCGCACGGTGCGCGAATTTCGCATGGAAGCTAACACATCGATCGTCCAGCTTAACAGCGCCGTTAGTTTCAACACCTGGAATGTGAACAATCGCGTGCCGGGGCCGACATTGAGAGCAACTGAGGGCGATCGCATCCGCGTCATTTTTTCTAACAAAGCGGGACATTCTCACTCACTGCACTTTCACGGCGTTCATCCTACAGAAATGGATGGCGTTAAACCGATCAGAAACGGCGCTGCATTTATATATGAATTTGACGCACTTCCCTACGGGCTGCATCTATATCACTGTCACGTTGCACCCGTAACGCGCCACATCGGTAAAGGACTTTATGGAATGTTCATTATCGATCCGCCAAAACCCCGCCCTCCGGCAGACGAAATCCTGTTAATCATGGGAGGATACGACGTAAACGATGACGAAAAAAATGAACTTTACGCTTTTAACGGGATGCCAAATTATTACATGAACAACCCGATTCAAATTTACAAAAATCAGCTTATCCGGCTGTATGTAATGAACATGATTGAGTATGAATCGGCAGTGACTTTTCACCTGCACGCCAATTTTTTTGACGTATATCGTACGGGAATGACTTTAACTCCCAGCGAGAAAACAGATGTCATTACAATGGGAGTAGCTGAACGACATATTTTAGAATTTAGCTACGGCTACGGCGGAAAATATATGTTTCATCCCCATCAAGATGCGATCGCCGAAGCAGGCTGCATGGGTTTATTTGAAGTCATCGCTTAACCCAAATCGCGATCGATCTGCGTCTATTTAAGTTAAGAAAATCTTAAATTATCTACCCAAATTTATCATAAATAGGTAGAATCATTAACTCGCAAATAATTAAGAAACTTTCTTGATAACAGGCGAGTCCTACTGCACCTAACCAAAAAATCATCAACTGCCATGTTACCATCCTTTCGCCAATTACCCACAGCCGCCGCTACAGCAATCCTCGTTGCTTTGACTGGTTGCGTTTCCACCCCCACCGCCAGCAACACCGGCAGCACCGCCTCACCCACCGCCACTGCTAGTCCCGCAGCAACAAGCGGCCACAGCATGAATCACAGCGGCAAAGGCGGAATTAACATTAATACCGCCATTCTTTCGGAGTTAGATAAACTCGAAGCCAAGTTAGGAATCCCGGCACTTTCTAACAAAATTCAAGCCAGCCGCCCCTACGGAAAAACAGAAGAATTGGTCTCAAAAAATGTCATCAATCAAGCCCAATTCGACCAAATTAAAGACATGGTGACTATTGAAGATGTCGTCCTCACAGGGGAAGCCAAAGATGTAGACTACATGACTAAACTCGGCTTGATGAAAGGGCATCTTTTTGTAGCCAAAGAACTCTTGGATGCAGGCAAACCAGACCAAGCCGAACCGCACATCGGTCACCCGGTAGAAGAAATTTATGCCGACGTAGAAGACCAGCTAAACGAGCGAAAAGTTCCCGAATTTAAGACAACTTTAATTAAATTGCAGGATTTAATTAAAGCGGGTGCAAAAGATCCGGCTCAAGTAAATGCAGAATTTAATACATCAATGCAAGCTGTAGATGGAGCAATTGCCGCCCTTCCCGAAGCGCAGCGCCAAGATCCGAAATTCGTATTGCAAGTGATTAACGGCTTGCTAGATACAGCTAATTCCGAATACGGAGCGGCAGTTGCTAACGGCAAAATTTCCGCAGTTATTGAATACCAAGATTCGCGGGGTTTCGTCATGTACGCGGAAATGCTGTACCAAAATATTGCCGCTCAAGTGGCTAAAACTAACCCGGATATCGACAAAGCAATTGTTGCCAACATGACTGAACTTAAGGCAAATTGGCCAACTGCGATCGCGCCGCCAGCCCCGATAAAAACCACCGAACAAGTCGCCTTGCTAATTAAGACGATCGAGAACGACAGCCAAAAAGTTCTCAAACCCGCATCCTAAAAGATAGTCCTCGACGCACGGGTAGCTAGAAACCGGGTTTTTCAACCCAAATATTTGCCCAAAACCTTCAATAAGAGTCAAAAAACCCGGTTTCTTTGCTTTGATGCGTAAGTTTTGAATAATTAACTCAAACCGCCAACGGTAATTGGATAAAAATATACCAATTACCTCCACATATTACCTTAACTAAAAAGATGAATTTTAGCGAAGCATTGCCCACATTTGTAATTACTCTCCGCGAAGGAGTGGAAGCAGCATTAGTTGTCGGAATCGTTCTAGCTTGCCTCAAAAAATCGGGACAAAGTTATTTAAATCCTTGGGTTTTCGGCGGTGTCGCCGTCGGACTTATTGCCAGCGCTTTGATAGGTGTACTGTTCGGCTGGACTATTCAAATTTTGTCCGCATCCAATCAGCCCTTTGCACCAATTATGGAATCTCTGCTAGAGGCAAGTTTTGGAGTTTTAGCAATAGCAATGCTGAGCTGGATGCTGCTCTGGATGACCAAGCAAGCGCGATTTATGAAAGCCGAAGTTGAAGGCGCAGTAAGTGCTGCCTTAACGCAAAACTCTCATGCCGGTTGGGGCGTATTTAGTTTAGTTTTAATTGCCGTTTTGCGCGAAGGATTTGAAACCGTTTTGTTTGTCGTCGCTAAGTTTCAACAAGGCATTCTTCCAGCCATCGGCGCTTTGGGAGGAATACTTTCAGCCGCCGGAGTTGGCGTGCTGCTGTTTAAATGGGGAGTGAAAATTAATATCCGCTTGTTTTTTAAGTATATGGGCATTTTATTGCTCTTCATTGTAGCGGGTTTAGTGGTATCTACTTTAGGATTATTTGACAGCGCGGTGAATATTTTATCGCAAGCAAATCGCGAGTCAGCAGGGATGTGTTTCTATTACGAAAGATTTGCCAAAGTACACTCTTGCATTCTCGGCCCGATGGTTTGGAATACCTCGAAAGTGCTTCCCGAAGAAAAGTTTCCCGGTTTGTTGCTGAGCGCGATGTTTGGCTACACTGACAAGCTTTATTTGGTGCAGGGCCTTGCTTATTTCGCGTTCTTAATGACCGTTGGCGGGATTTATTTTCAAAGTTTGGGCGGTCGAGTCTTTTTTCCATTCAAATCAAAAAACAGCAGTAACGAAATAGGAAATTAAGTGCAAACAACAGGGTGCATCTATCTAGCAACTTAAAATTAGTGAGATTTAAACCCAATTCAAATTAACTAAGGATTGTTTATGATTGACTTACCAATTGCTACAGTTTCAGCAAACTCTGGAATGCTTAATTGGGAATGGCTGCAAGTTCTGATCGTAATTGCCTATTATGCAATTCCCACAATGCTGGTTTACTCGCTTTACAAAGGGCGAGATATCCCGTTTCAGTGGATGTTTCTGGTATTCGGAGCATTCTTCGTCACCTGCGGCACAATTCACGTAATCGAAACATGGTATCTATGGTTTCCTGAGTCTTTAGTCTCACAATTCATGAAAGCGATTACGGCTTTCGTCGCTGGTAGTTCAGTTTTGTTGCTATTAACATTGATGCCTTTTGCCCTTGCTCTCCCCAGCCCAGCAAGGCTAGAAGCCGCAAATTTAGCATTAGAAAATGAGATTGCAGAACGCCGGAAAGCCGAGACAGCACTGGCTGAACTAGCCGAAGTATTGGAACAGCGAGTGCAAGCAAGAACTGGCAAACTTTCTCGAGCAAATAATTATTTAATTAAAGAAGTTCAAGAGCGGAAAAAAGCTAAAAAAGCGCTGCAACAATCTGAAGCAGAATTGAGAATAAAAGCCGAAGAACTAGAGCGAGCTTTGCAAAAACTTCAGGAAAGCCAAGCTCAATTAGTACATACCGAAAAATTATCAGCTTTGGGTGAACTGACAGCAGGAATTGCCCACGAAATTAACAATCCCATCAACTTTATTGATGCAAACATCACCTACGCCCGCAATTATGTTGAAGATTTGTTGCGTTTGGTCAACCTCTACGGCCAACATTATCCCAATCCGGTAGAAGAAATTCAGGAAGAAATTGAGACAGTAGAATTAGATTTTCTCAGCGAAGATTTGCCAAAACTGCTTGCTTCAATGAAGGTAGGAACTGACAGAATTTGCGCGATAGTTTCGTCGATGCGTAATTTTTCGCGTTTAGATAAAGATGGCATGAGTGTGGCTTCGATTCACGAAGGAATCGACAGCACTCTGTTAATTCTCCAGCACCGACTGAAAGCGAACGGCAAACTTCCGGGTATCGAATTGATTAAAAATTACGGGGATTTGCCGCTGGTAGAATGTTATGCAGGGCAATTAAATCAGGTGTTTATGAATATTATCAGCAATGCGATTGATGTTTTGCGAGACTGTTCTAATGCGGCTGTTTTGAATGGTCAGAGAAGCTGTCCTACAATTCAGATTAGCACGGAAGTCGCGGAGGGCGATCGGGCAATCATCCGCATTTCCGACAACGGCCCTGGAATGACTGAAGAAGTCAAGGCTAAAATATTTAATCACTTTTTCACCACGAAACCCGCCGGTAAAGGAACGGGTTTAGGGTTATCAATTAGCTGCGAAATTGTTCGAGAAAAGCACTGCGGCTGCTTGGAGTGCCTTTCGAGAGTTGGAGAAGGTACTGAGTTTGTAATTTCGCTACCAATCAGGCAGCAGAAGTCTGAAACTAGAAGGTTATTGGCAATGCAGGAAGCAGTTTGAATTTGAGATTTTTAACCGCAGGTAGCCCAACGGGCTGAACGCTTGTGCCACAATAAACGCGAATTTTGACTGTTTCAAAATGAGAGTAGAACACAGAATCTTTCCATATTTTTATTACTATTAGTAAGTTTGAATCCCAACTCTACCGAGGGGAATTTCTGCGTTGATTCCTACCATTTTACCAGAAATTGCATACCCCCAATTGCGACTGTAACCGGGAGTATGAATACCTCGCATATCAATTGAGATGGTGGTATCAGGAGCGACTGGTTGAGCAAAAACTACGGTGGCTTTTTGGTTGTTGACAGAAACTTGAGTCTTGATTTTCTGATTGGATTGATTTTTTACCTCAATCCCTCCCCTGATGCTCAGATTGTCTGGAAGGGCGATCGCAATTTCCGAAAGAGCTCTTCCCTGAACGTGAACCTCAAAATGATGGGTAGCACCTTGAAAGCGAGCTTTATTAGGAGTTGCAGCGCTACCAACAAGGTGAGGAATATTAGCATTTTGCATTGCTCCTCCCGCAATAGTAGCAGGGGCATTATATGCAAGGATGACGGTAAAGGCGGTAGCGTAAATTAACTTTTTCATAGCTGTGTTCCCTGAAAACTTAACTAATTGTTGTTCTTATTTATTAGCTTGGGTCTCAGGAATGAAATTAAGATGAAATTTTAGCTACTTAAAAGTGAATCATTCAATTATAACTTAACAGGATTTACGCATTTATACCAAAGAAACCGGGTTTTTGTACGAAAATCTTTCGTTGCAGCCAAAAAATTAGGCAAAAAACCCGGTTTGTAGCCACCCGTGCGTCCAGGACTGTCAAACTACTGAGTGAATGTAAAACGACCGTCTACTTTTTCTCCCTTAATATCTGCATTCACCTTCACAGGATACTGACCGGGTTCTTTGCCGGGAAACACAACAGCGTAATGTTTGCCCTCTGGATCGTATTTGAGCGCTAGAGTTTGTTGCTTTCCATTTGGCAACTGCACTTGAGCCGTCACTTTCGCGTCAGCAACTGGTTCCTTTTTCTCGCCTTTTTGCAGATACAAATCTAAGTGAGTTCCGGTAGATTCTTTTTCAGGTACAAACTCTAAATGGTAAGCACCAGAATTGACAACTTGACCCCCTTTAGCTCCTGTCGCCGCCGAAGTCGTGGCGGGAGCGGAAGACGCAGGTTGAGAGGCAGCAGGAGGTGGTGGTGGAGTAGTATTTGTATCGCTTGTTTTGTCGCCACCGCAAGCTCCCAAAAATAGCAATCCGCCACTGGCTAGAATAATTAAACTTGACTTGAGCGTTTTCATGTGCTTGACTTTTTGAGAACAATGATTGGTAAATTATGGCACTTTGAGACAGCGAGTCAAGGAAATTTATCAAAACTTATTCATAAATTAGCCAGTATAACTGTTGAAACAATGCTGGGCGAATATCAGTAATTAAAAAACAAAAATCTTGCCCTCGGACATCAGCAGAGACGACTATTAATCGAGAGATATTTTCGCAGTTGATGGTATTTTGGTCTGTGGCTGCGAAAGCTTGCACGCTTGATGCTTACTATCTTAAGTGCGATCGCACTCCTCACCGCGACAGCACCTCAACCTAGGTTAAATCGCCATTTAACTTAGGTTGACACCCAAAAATGAAATCAGGATGAAATCTCTTAACTTTCAGACAGATAATCTTGCCAAGTTCTTGACATTTGCCCTGTAGAGTGAAATCGCCAACTCACATTGAAGGGATTTAACGGTGAAAACTTCAACTAAAATCACTCTTGTTGACAACTTAAGCAACGGCGAGGTTAATGAAAACTCGTTAGCTGCGGGTAATGCCAGCAAAGACAAGATGCTTGGCCCGCAGGGAAAGGATGTGGTTCCACCATTCATGAATAATTTAGACGGCAGAATGTGGCACGATCCACTCGATCGCACAATAGGTAACGATTTGCTATCCGGTGAAGAAGAAAACGAAAAATAAATCAAAAATTTTCCAACTAAAACAAATCTTGCTAAGTTCTTGACTTTTGCGCTCTACAGTGAAACTACAAACCTAAATTGAAAAAGTTTTACACCATGAAAACCTCAACAAAAATCGCTATAGCAGCAGCTTTGGTAGGTACTTTAGCAGTCAGTGGATTAGTCCGAACTGTGTACGCTTCGCCAGCAAAATCTCACGTTGCCGCCATGCCTCAGAATAGCAGCAATCCCAAAGCAGAAGCCAGTGATGGCGACGGCGAAACTAACGACGAGGCCCAAGAAAAGCAAGAATCAAGTCGCCTGCAATCTCTAGCTAAAATTACACCACAACAAGCAAAAGCGGCGGCGGAAGCAGCGAAAGGTGGCACAGCAAGTCGCGTCAAATTAGAAAACGAAGATGGCAATGTTGTGTACTCAGTTGCGATCGGTCAGCAGGAAGTAAGTGTAGATGCCGGTAACGGTAAAATCCTCAACACAACCAACGTCAAAAATGAGAGCAATGAGAGCGTTTATCCCCGCAGCAGCGTTCAAGTTTCTGAGGCTGCTGGTGGCGATGGCGATGGGGAAACTAATGATGATGCCAAAAAGTAAATTCCGAACTAATTCGCTTTCTTGATGCAACAAATAGAGTAGGGGCAGTGCTATCAATGCCTGCCCTTACTTGGGGAAATATCTCAAAGTTAGAACACTCAATAATAAACCAAAAATAGAAATATTATGAAGAAGATACTAAACAGGGTTCCAGAGGTTACAGGTTCCTTCTGGATTATTAAGGTTCTGGCAACCACAGTAGGTGAAACTCTGGCTGATTATCTGTCGGTAAACCTGAATCTTGGTTTAAGCGTTACATCCTATGTTATGAGCGCTGTGTTACTGATTGCGCTTTTGAATCAGTTTAGGCTTAAACGGTATGTCCCAGTGAGTTACTGGATAGTAGTCGTGTTGATGAGCATCACTGGCACACTAATTACCGATAGATTGGTAGATGAGCTGGGAGTTAGCTTGACGACAATTAATATAGTTTTCACTGTTGTATTGTCTGCCGTTTTTTTGCTGTGGTATTCAAACGAAAAAACATTAGCTATGCACTCCATCAACACAGCCAAAAGAGAGCTATTTTATTGGGCTGCTATCTTATTTACATTTGCTTTGGGTACCGCAACAGGAGACTTTATAGCAGAGGCTTTGAAGCTGGGTTATGCACAATCAGCGCTAGTATTCGGCGTTTTAATTGCGATAGTAGCCACTGGTTATTATTACTTCAGAATGAATGCTGTCTTGGCATTTTGGATAGCCTACATCTTGACTCGTCCACTGGGAGCATCTACTGGCGATTTATTGTCACAACCTACTACAAATGGTTGTTTTGGTTTTGGTACGGTGGGAACAAGTATGCTTTTTCTTTCTATAATCATGAGTCTGGTTATTTACTTAAGCTTTAAGCAGAAGAAACTAGCCCCAATGGCGATCGACCAACAAGACTGATTAACTATCAAATCATCAGATTACCTTTACTGTTACAAGTCAGCTAGGCGTGGGCAGTTGTTTCACGGTGCAATTGCCACATTATCCCTGGTAAACACAAATGCAATCACTCTTTCCGAGTTCTTGACATTGATCATTTAGAGTGAAGCCGCAAAAGTACCATAAACCGATCGCAAAAATGAGCAAACTTCCACAAATAACCGCGTTTTTCTGGATAATGAAAATATGTGCAACCACTCTGGGAGAAACGGCAGGAGACCTTTTGTCGATGACGATCAATGTGGGCTATGCAGTTAGTTCTCTGATATTAATTGGAGTATTTTTAATTTCTCTTGTCACTCAATTGACCTCAAAAAGCTATAACCCATTGCTTTATTGGACTGTCATCCTTTCAACCAGCACGGCTGGTACAACGATGTCAGATTACATGAATCGTACTTTAGGGCTTGGCTACACTACAGGGTCTGCAATTTTAATTACTCTTCTTTTGGCTATTTTTGCGTTTTGGCAATTCAGTGTTGGATCTCTATCTGTCAAAAACGTCAAAACACCTAAAATTGAGATGCTTTATTGGACGGCAATTCTAATTTCAAATACTTTGGGTACTTCCTTGGGCGATTTCCTGGCTGATACTTCTGGACTTGGATTTGCAGGAGGAGCAATCCTAATTTCTAGTTTGCTTGCCGTGGTATTGGCAGCATATTATTATACTCAAATTTCGCCAGTCTTGTTGTTTTGGATTGCGGGCGTTGCTGATTTACGGTATGAAAGGCTAAATATGCAATTCATAAAAACCAGCGTCTACAAAGCTTCTGGATTTTTCAATTATTTATTTCATACCGTAAATAAGCAACGCCGAAGAAGTTTGGTCAATGGTAAAGACTGTAGCGAATAAAATATTACCGGTTGATGTACAAAACTTACAAAAACTCGGCATAGATGAAATTAGTTTAGTAAAAGGGCAAGGAAAATTTATAGTTGTATTAGTAGATTTAGAAACACATAAATTAATAGGCTTAGTTGCCGAAAGAAAACAAGAAGCAATCAAAAAAAAGATGCTTGAATGGGGAGAAAAAGTCTTAAGCCAGATCAAAGAAGTAAGTATGGACATGACTGGTAATTATAAGTCATTAGTCAAAAAGATTTGCCCGAATGCTGATGTAACAGTAGATAGATTTCATGTGACAAAAATGATTTATGAGGAATTAAATCAGTCGAGAATTGAGCAAAAAAAGGCAGCATTATCGCTGAAAGCGAAAGAAAAATCTAAATTATTGGATAGTTTAAAAGGAAGTAAATATACATTGTTGAAAGCAGAAAATAAGTTATCTGACGACGATAAAATAAAATTAAAACAAGTAAAAGATGCTTCACTAAGAGTAGGAGCTATGCACACTTTAAAAGAAGAGTTTCACTCTTTATTTGAAAAAAGCAATAATTTGGGTGACGGGATATTAGAATTAACAGATTGGTTGAAAAAAGCACAACCATACTATAAAAAAAGTGTAAAAACAATCAAAAGATGGTTGGGAGAGATTGTGGGCTATTTTGAAGAAAGAACAACAAATGGGATAGTAGAGGGAATTAATACTAAATTAAAGCTATTAAAAAGGTGTGGTTTTGGATTTAGAAATTTGAGAAATTTTGAAATAGGGGCATTACTTTTTTGGCATTTTCCTGAAAAATTAGCACAATAAGTACGGAAGAGCCATCATTTTCTATGTATAGGTGTACTGATGAATTTTGGGGAAATCAAATTTATGTTCCTTTGTGAAAAACTCAAACAAAAATTTAATCATCTTAAAAGACTTACATAAATACCAATACTTTAGTAAAAAATTTTTAGCTTGTAACCAAATATCTTCAACGGGATTTTGTTCGGGAGCATTGGGAGCAAATAAAATACAAGTGATTGACCAATTATCAGGTTCTTTGTCACGATTAACTTCTGACAAATAATCTCTAAATTCTCCATATTTATGATAACTAGCTCCATCCCAAATCAAGATAATTTTCCGCTCTTTGTATTTATTTTGCAAGCATTTTATGAATTCAACTGTTGATTTTTTATCCCCAGATTTATAACCTTTAACATGGAATTGTTTGGTTTGATAATTGAGTGCGCCAAAATAAGTTTGTCTATTTTTTTAATTGGTAATTTGGACTTCAATTCTTAGATCGGATCGACCCCAAACGTAGCCATTGATATCGCCATGAAGTAGATGACATTCATCTAAAAAAAATACTATTATTTCTCCAGAATTTATGCCAGCCTTGTTTTTGGCTAAAATATTTTTAATTTGTTCCCTCTTTTTTTTGACCAGTTCGGGATCAGATTTGGGATTGATTTTCTGAGTTTTTTTTCCAGGTAATCTTCGCCAGATATAAAAGTTCATAATAGCTCTGTTTTGATTTATAGCTGACACCAAATTTTCCCTCTAAATAAGTAGGGCTTGCTGAAAAAGTCAGAAAACAGTATTTAGAAAGATGAGTGAATTCGCATTCACATTGATGAGATAAGTTTTATTTAAACTTTCTTGGGTAAATACGATTTTTGCTAATCAGTAAAGGTAGAAAAACTGAAAAAAGCTGTTTGTTCTGAAATAGACACAAAAAAGCCAAAGAGCCTGCCGCAGCAGGGCAGAAAGATTCATCACCAGAAAAGTTATGGCGATGGTTGTTTGAGAAGTATTAGAAAGTTTAGCCATCACTCTACCAAGGCTGAATCTTCTTTTAGCTTCTCCAAATTTTCTGACAAATTGAGTTACGAATTCTCTCGTCTAACTGAGCCTGTTTCTTCATTTTCTTGCTGATATTTGTCGGGGGTCTTCCTAGAGGTGGACCACTCATCCTAATCCCTCTTTCTTTGCACCAAGCTAAGAATGTCTCTCGTTCGATAAATCCGATCTACATGAATTGATTCTGGGTAAAATCCCGTGAACCGTTTAAATTCTTCTACTTGTGTTTTTAAGTCTACAGATTCGTTAAAATTATCCCAACTAATTCGGTCTAAAAACACGTACCCATTACGACAACTCGCTGACATTTTTGCCCCAAATTCAACGGATTTCCCGGCTTTTCCTCTGACAATTGGGCGGATGTGTGGTTGTGTTAAACTTACTATTCTGTCCTGAATACTCTGTTCTTTATTTTCATACATCCATAACTGTTGACGGTAGACCTCTGTAGCCACTAACAGCATTTTATAATGATATTTACTCAGCAACTGTAGCTGACCCATTTCATCGATATGAGCCAAATTTCTTTTGATATATTGAAGTTGTTTTTTAATCGCTTTTCTTCGTGCTTTTCGTAAGGGCTTCCGGTTTTTGGCTATTGTTAAGTATTCTTTTCTGGCTGTGTTTCGATATGTTCTTGGTTTTTTTTTACTGGTAACTGAATTTGAGTATGTAGAGCATCTATAATTTTTTCGGTATGTTCCCTAGCTTGATTTAATAGTCCTAAGTCGGTCGGATATTTAATGTCTGCTGGCGCGCAGGTTGCATCTAATATTAATTTGCCTTGATTTTTAGCCTCACTTATTTGTGATGACTTTTGTTTGACTTCTACTGCTGGCACTTCTGTCTGGTCTTTAACCATTTTTTCGTTAATTTTGTTGACTAGACTGACACCTATTCTCTGCCTAAAATGAACGAACATGGATGAATCGAATGGTGCTTCACTACTATAGGTTGTCATGCCTATAAAGTATTGTAGGTATGGGTTTTCTCTTATTTGTTCTACTGTTTCTTTGTCGCTAGTTCCTAACCTTTCTTTAATGATTAATGCTCCCAATGCTATCCGAAATGACGCAAGCTGGAGCTCCCGTTGAAACTGTAAAATTTTGGGCATATTCGACTTCAAATTCTGACCACGGAATTAGTTTCGCCATGATTACCCAACGATTATCATCTGACAATTGCCCCTCGAAGGGGAGGTCAAAGTTGGATGGCTCTTTTGGGGCCCTAGTCAAGTTTTCGGTACATTACGAAAATGATAGTGTGCTGGGCTTTTGACTCATTTTAGCTACTATCTTTGCACATTTTCAGCGCTAAAACGAGCCCAAGTCTTTTGATGTAAGGGTTTTAGGCTTTTTCAGCAAGCCCTAAGTAACTAGCTCATCGAAATCCCAATATTCTTTATTCTTTAGCCATTCGATTACTTCAGTTTTGTGTAGAGATGTTAAATATCCTTTTGACCCTTTATGCCCTAGTTTGATCCCTGCGACGCCTTTGGTTTTAAATTGTTTTTTCCAATAACCAATAAAAAATTTACTTACACCTAAAATTTTGCTAATTTCATGGTAAGGTCTACCTTCGATAGCCATCCTTACAGCTATTGATCGCTTGAGTTCTCTTACAGTTCGATCGCTTTTGATGAAAGATTCTAACGCCGCTCTTTCTTTTTCCATATCTTTCTGTGGCATTTGTAAGTTATTCATTTTTTTATTGTCACAATCAATTATTGCATATAATTATATCATAATAAGTGTAGATAATGATTTAGGATTGCTATATATACTGGAGGAGTGTCGGATCATTATCACCCCCCCAATTTGCTCTTTGCTTGACAGATTTAGCCCAGCTAGTTAACTTGAAATCTTTGCTTAAACAACCTCGTTCTCCTAAGAAGAAAAAACCGGACTTGATTGTAGACCCACTGCATCGTCATGTATCTACAGCTCGACTTTTGAAGCAAGCTCAGCAAACACCTTGACAGGGCTAGCCACGGCAGTACAGTCACTACTGCTTTGGTCAACTGGAATTTCAATCCAGAATTCAGCCCCTCGACCGGGTTCAGAAAAGCATTCGAGGGAGCCACCATGTTTAGCAACTACAATTTGATAGCTAATTGACAGTCCTAATCCAGTCCCTTGACCAATAGGTTTTGTGGTGAAGAAGGGGTCAAACAACTGTTGTCTAACCTGTTGTGTCATCCCAGAACCGTTGTCTTGAATTTGAATTACCACTCTTTTAGAATGACTAGGCTGAGTATTGTTAGTCAATAACTTAGTCCGAATTGTGATGCAACTGGGATTATTGAGTGCGTCTTTCACAGAACGCTGAGCGTTGTAGTGATCTAAAGCATCAAGCGCGTTTGCCAGAATATTCATAAATACCTGGTTCAACTGGCCTGCATAGCACTCTACCCTTGGTAAATCGCCGTATTCTTTGATAACTTCAATGGCAGGACAATCGGGTTTTGCTTTCAGCCGATTTTGCAAAATCATGAGTGTGCTGTCAATTCCCTCATGGATGTCAACAGGCTTCATTTCTGCTTCATCCAGTCGCGAGAAGTTTCGCAGGGATAGGACAATTTGACGAATGCGCTCGGCCCCTACTTTCATTGAACTCAGTATCTTGGGCAAGTCTTCAATCAGGAAGTCCAAGTCGATTTCTGTAATCTTCTCCTCAATTTGGCGGTTGGTCGCTGGATAGGTCTGTTGATAAAGCTCCACTAAGTCCAGTAAATTCCCCGTATACTCAGCAGTGTGGATCAGATTGCCGTAGATGAAGTTCACTGGATTGTTGATTTCATGAGCCACTCCAGCCACCAGTTGCCCCAACCCTGACATTTTCTCAGTTTGAATTAATTGGGTTTGCGTGCGTTGCAGTTGCTCTAGGGTGGCAGAGAGATGTTGATTTTTCTTGTGCAATTCCTGAGTTCGCTGCTCGACTCGCTTTTCCAGGGTATGGTTTGCTTTCTCCAGTTGCACTTTTGCCACAGCAAGCTTGTTGTATAGCATTGCATTTTGCAGCGAGATCGCTGCCTGCGCCGTGAGCAACCGCAGAACTTCCAGACAGCTACGAGTGAAAGCGGCGATCGTCAAATTATTTTCCAGATACACCATGCCAATCAACTTGCCGCGATTACAAATTGGCATACACAGCAAACTTTTGGGCTGTTGTAGAATCATGTAGGGATCATCGGCAAAGGTCGTTTCCAGTCGGGCATCATCCAGCACTAAAGGCTCGGCAGTGCGGGAAACATAGTTGACAACGGAGTGGGGAATGTCGCGGCTCGATCGCAGGGGTCGCGAGCGCAAGCCAAACGCCGAATTTTCACCGAGTTGGGAGCGCTGGGCCCCCACTTCTAACGGAGTTTCGAGATCAACATTGGTCGCGGTTTGGGCCGCAATCACCCAATTTTCCTCATGTCGCAGCAGCAGTACACATTTTTCGGCTCCGGCATTTTCAACCACTACCTGCATCAACGTTGACAGTAGCTTCTCCAACTCAATTTCTCCCGCCAGCGCATGAGATGCTTTGATCACCGTTGCCAAATCTAGAGCTTCGGAAATGCTGGAACTGTTACGTCCCGCCCCGCTGGTGGTGGAGCGAACGGCCCGGATGGGAGAGCTTGCGTCCTCGCCCTGCACGATCGGAGCCAAGAGTTGGGGATAGCGGTGTTCCAGGTCATCTAGCTTCGCCTTCGCACCCCAGCGTCCGTAGGCATAATAGCCATTCGTCAGGTAAACCTGAGCGATCGCTTCTTTACCCCAGTCTAGATAAAATCGAGCTGCAAGTTCGTTGGCAAGGGCTTCTTCTTGCGTGTATTCGTTGGCTTTGGCGGCCGCGATCGCGCGATCGTAGTGATCGAGCGCGACCGCCGTTTGACCCAACACCCGACACAGTTCCGCTGCCACCAACTCAAATTTATGCAGATAATTCATGGGCGCATGACTGGCCCAGGTTTGCATTTTTTGCTGGTTCTCAGTCACTCGTTGCAGCAATTCTGCCTGTTCAAACGGTGTAGCAGTAGGATAGGCAGCCAGCGCAGTGAGCGAATCATAAAACTGAAAGACCGGAATCGTGGCGTATCCGGTGCCGGCTCCTAGATACTGTCTGGCTTGAGTAGCAGTTGCGATCGCCAAAGACAGATCCCCAAACAAATAGCAGAGAATTAGTTTATGAACGTAGAAATAGTGCAGTCCTGTAAATTCATTTGCAGCAATTAGCTGAGGTAATAATTCTTCCTCGTTCAATGCTTGACCAGTCAGAACACAAGCATTCTCAGCCTTGCCTAGTAAGTTAAGAACCGCTTGATGATAGATCCGGCAGTAGTTGAGGGTGGTAGTTTGTTGGAAATTCTCCAGGACAAGACTATAAGCCTGCATATCTTCCTCTAGCCGAGGCAGTTCCCGCCCCAGGAAATAGGAATACTGACAAATATCTTTCGCATTGAAGCCGAGGTAGTAGATATTTCCCGTGTCGAGCGCAATTTTATAGCCTTCCAACATCAACTGCACAGCATTCTGGAGATGAGATTTCAGATAGATGATGAAAGCACCCACGACATATAAAACCGTGGGCTTGATGACGTTGATATTCAACTTGGCATTCAACTCTAACGCCAATTTGCCCACCCGAGCGGCCACTTCAACGTCTTGTAAAATTCCGTTTAGAAGAATTCCGTAGCAGGCATAGCAGAACGCAGAAAAGGGTGCATTACCATACTGAATCGAGGCTTTCACCTGCGATAAAATGAGCAACGGAAACAGATTTGGGGCGGCAATATAAACAGCGGGAGCCACACTGGCCACAATTTGAACAACTGCCAGTTTGTCTGCCGCCGTCATCATGGGCAAATCGACCAGTTCTTCTGGATTACGCCCGCCCAGCAGAACAGCCGTTTCTTGGAGGGCTGCCTGAATGTCAGCCGGGGTGGGTTCAAGAGGAAAAACGAGGCCGAACTGTGCCATCGCTTGCCGAGCGATCGCGATCGCAGCTAGCACATTATTTTGGGCTGTATAGGCCTGAATTTTGATGTCGTAAATGCCCACGCGATCGAGCAAAGTGTTGGCTTGTTGCATCACGGCCTCACCCAGTTGCTCCATCTGCTCATAGGCTCCGCAGAGATAAGCCGCTTCAGCCGCTGACTCATGCAGAGACAGGGTTAACCCATACTGACGATGCCAGCAGTCCAATCGCAGCAAGCGGATTCCCCTGGTCAAATACTCAATAGCAGCTTTGTATGCGGTAGAAGCGAGGGCTTTTCGTCCTGCGATCAGGTTGAGTTGAGCGAGTTGCTCCCGTAGCGGAGCAACTAGCAAGCCATCGTCCTGCGATCGCATCAACTCGATACCGATATTAAGGTGATTCACAATCTCAAAAACGTTGGCTTCTCGCTCGGCTTCTGGCACATTGTTTAACAGCCGTTGCCCGATTTTGAGATGAGTCGCCTGTTTGTCATCGTCTGGAATCAACGAGTAGGCTGCTTGTTGGACGCGATCGTGAAGAAAGTTGTAGGAGGCGATCGGTTTTTCCTGAGCGCTAGGGATGGGTGCATTTTCTGTCACAAATGTCCAACCATCGGCCGGGAATAATTTGTATCCCTCGCCGTTGGGCAAAATCACTCCTTCTTTGAGGGCTTGCCACAAAGCAGCAGCCGTCTCTGTGGGAGATTGCTCATACACGATCGCCAACGTTTCCAGGTCAAACTGGTTGCCAATACAAGCCGCCAGTTTCAAGACATTTTGGGTTTCCAGCGACAACTTCTGCAATTGCTTGGCCACAAATTCCACCACATCCTCAATCAGGCTCATAGCGCGGATTGGGGCGATGTCATAATGCCAACCGCCCACCGAGGTATCAAATACAATCAGTCCATCGTCATAAAGTGATTTAATAAATTGATTGCTGAAAAAAGGATTCCCCTGGGTCTTTTGATGCACCAACTTGGTCAAGGAAATTGCTTGCTCTGGTGAGACATTTAGAGTATCGGCAATCAAGTAATTCAGGTGGATGGGGGTCAAGGGAGCTAAAGCAATTTTATTGACCGTGACCGATGCCTGCAGCAGTTCTTCGATCATCTGCATTAACGGATGCGCGGGCGAAACTTCGTTATCCCGATACGCACCCACCAGCAGCAAATAGTGGCTTTTTGCTTCGCTCATCAGCAGTTGCATCAGCTTGAGCGAGGCGGAGTCTGCCCATTGCAGGTCATCCAGAAAAACCACCAGGGGATGATTTTGCGTGGTGAAAACCTGGATGAACTTTTGGAACAACAGATTAAAGCGATTTTGGGCTGCACTGCCGGACAGTTCCGACGCAGGAGACTGTTCGCCAATGATTCGTTGGAGTTCTGGAATTACTTCGACGATCACCTGGCTATTCTCGCCCAGTGCAGCCAGAATGTTGGTCTTCCATAGATCGATCTCGGCATCGCTCTCGGTCAGCAGTTGCCCCATCAAGTCGCGGAACGCCTGCACCAACGCCGAGAAGGGGATGTTGCGTTGGAATTGATCGAACTTGCCTTTGATGAAGTACCCGTGTTGGCGCACGATCAGCTTGTGCACTTCGTGGACGACGGCCGTTTTGCCCACGCCGGAAAAGCCCGCCACCAGCATCAGTTCGGTGGCACCCTGCTGCACCCGCTCAAAGGCTGTCAGCAGCATGGTCACTTCCGCTTCCCGACCATACAGCTTTTCAGGAATCACGAAGCGATCGCAAGTATCCCGGTGTCCCAGCTTAAACGGCACAATCATGGCCGTTGCGTTCCATTGATGCAAACAGGTTTCCAGGTCGTGCTTCAGTCCCCAGGCGGTCTGATAGCGATCTTCGGCATTCTTCGCCATCAGTTTACTCACCACCTCCGAGAGGAGCGGCGGCACGGCAGGATTCAGGTTATGGACGGCGGAGGCTTGTTTGGCGATGTGGCAATGTACCAGTTGGAGAGCATCGTCCGATTGAAACGGCAACTGACCAGTGAGCAATTCGTAGAAGGTGATGCCTAGCGAATAGAAGTCGGTGCGGTAGTCAATGCCCCGGTTCATCCGGCCGGTTTGTTCAGGGGATAAATACTCCAGCGTCCCTTCCAGCACTGAAGGATTAATCAAAAGTTGCGTTTCTCTAGGCAGCAGGGAAGCGATGCTAAAGTCAATCAGCTTAATCTGCTTGGTGGTGGGATGAATCAGAATATTGGCAGGCTTGATATCTTTATGAATAATGCGATGACGGTAGAGATTGTTGAGCGATTGAGCGAGGGCGATCGCAATCTGCAAAAATTCGGTGAGAAACAGTGGCTCGTAGCGAGGAGCCTTATGAAGTGAGGTGTTCACTTCAGATTGCTGGCCCCAAAGCGCTGTATACTCCTTGAGTGAAATTCCTCCGAAGTCCTCCATAATTAGAGCAAGCTGATTTTGGTAGGTCTCCAGACTATAGAAACGGACAACATCAGCCATGTTCAAATTTTGGGCGATCGCATATTGGTTCTTGAATTGTGCTAATTCAACCAGACTGGGATAAGCCGTTTTTAGAAGTTTGATCACAACGGGGGTTTGATCCCACTCTCGCCAGCCACGGTAAACCACCGTTCTGGAACTGGTGTAAATCGTTTCATGAATTCGGTACCCTGGAATTCCAATCAAGCTTTTTAGCATAAACCCTGTTCAAAACAATGGATTTATCATTATATCCACTCTCAAGGTTACTTTCACACTACACTCATATTTTTCTCAGCATAAACCGATCGAATAGATAGAGCAGAAGCCATTTGTAAATATAAACGTAATACTACTAAAAAACGATGGTAAAACAGAAGCGTTATCCCCTCTACCATCGCTACAACAACTGACCAATGGCAATAAATTAGACGGCGCTCAACGCTGGCTCTGAAAGAGCCGCCTTGCCAAACGGATTTTCGTAGGAATGAGTTTTAATGTAAACCAAAAATTCATTGACCAGTTCTGCAAAATAGTCAAAGGCGACATCAATCAACTCCATCGCTTGTTGGCGAATCTCCTCTGGGATTTCAATGTCTCTGATGGCTTGCAAAGAGGCTGGAGTATGGAGCGTGTGGGTATTTTCAATGTGATTGTGACACATACCAAAATAGCGGAACTCATGCCCGGTCATGGCTTGCAGTTGCATTGCCACCGGATTGGTTGCCCGGAAAAAAACATTGGCTGTAACTTCAGAAACCTCGATCGCCACCAGCTTCATGATCGGATCGGCTTGGTAGGTGTAGCGTTCAAACAGAGGAAGCATGGAGCGAGATACCTTGGTGTGCTCACTCCAAATAAATCGTACAACGTCGCTGAAAGGCATGGAATAATTCATGCCCATCTTCTCCATGTCTTCCAGCAGCCATTGCCAGTGAAAATGTTCTTCATAAGTGTGCCGATTCACCATTTCTTGAATCTTGTTTGTCGTGGGTTCCTGTCGCAAAACCCGCTTGCACAACTCGCTGAACTCCAGCGCCAGTGGGGTAATCACTGGCGCAAATGCTAGTTTTTGGCGAGGCTCAACACTTTCATCTTTCATATAGTCGAAAAACGGCAACTGAGCAAACTCCTGATTCTTTTTCTCTATTATATCTAGAAGTGTTTTCATCTCAATTTTTCTCAAGTAATGGGCAACAATTTAGGAGTTGAATTTAGCTAGACCCGAATTCCACCTCTTCCAAGGAATTTGAAGTAGGGGCTTATTCATAACAGGGAATTCCTTAAAATTTCCTCACATTAAGGGCAATCAGTCAAATAAAATCAGACTGATGCGGTCACAACTTGGAGTCCCTACGAATGAGTGAAGGCACTTTTATCACTTCAAGCAAATTATAACTTAAAATTTTTTGTAATTGCTCAACCCCCCCTATGGACAAAAATAAAATCTCTGAAACCCTTTGTAGGCAAGTATTGCAAAGTTTGAACACAATTATTTCATTTTTCCGTTTTGATCGCTGAAACCCTCATTCTCTCGTTGATTTTATTTAAGAAGAAGCTTTTTGCTGAAAATTCACAATCTGAAACTGTCTCGCTTGAGGCAGTTTCAGGGGAGGGGGGGTAGTTGAGCAATTACAATTTTTTTTAGAGCCATCGGCAAAACTACAGTTTAGCCAACTGTCCAAACTGCTCATTCAATACTGAGTATTTCCCAGTATTCAGTAATTATACGGAGGCTACTGATTGCTATCTATCTATCTATCTATCTATCTATCTATCTATCTATCTATCTATCTATCTATCTATCTATCTATTTATCTATCTATCTATCTATCTATCTATCTATCTATCTATCTATCTATCAGATAGCACTTTTAAACTTAGAGGTTATCGGTAAAATTTGAATCTCTAATTTATATAATCCAGTTTCTGTCTAGGTGTCGTCCTGCCTAAATTTGTTAGCCTAACTAAGTAAATCTACGATTCTGTAGATATACTGACACGGACTACTCTGATAGGAGGACAGAGACTGTTATCCTAGAGCAGACTCAACAAAAAAAGTCTGGGTCATGTCAGGTATTATAGTAAAATATAGAGTCTTAAAGGTCGTAGAGGAAATGCCACCAGAGATTACTTTTGAGGAAGTTATGAAGAGGGTTTACTTCCTTGACAAACTTGACCGAGGTTTGAAGCAAGTTGAAGTCGGTGATATTATTTCCGGCGAAGCAGCGAAAAAAGTGGCTCAGAAGGTGGGACGAGTAAATTTGACTAATTAGCCTTTAGCGGATATCGAAGCGATCGCTACATGGTGCAGGGCTATTTTATTCTAAATAGTTCTTTGGCGTTGCTTATTTACGGTATGAAATAAATAATTGAAAAATCCAGAAGCTTTGTAGACGCTGGTTTTTATGAATTGCATATTTAGCCTTTCATACCGTAAATCAGCAACGCCTTATTTTGAATACAATAATACCAGAACCAAGAAACCTGGTGAAGAATGCTTAAATTTTACTTTTTTAGAAGCCTTTTCTGACTGAGGAACAAATGTCACAGTACAGGTGCGGGATGTAAGATGAACAATAAAACCCCTATAAACCCATGTTGACTCACGCCACAGCTCTGACCCCGCTAGAACTGAAGTCGGCGATCGCCCGCGAGCCCTTGATTGTCTCGCCCGATACAACAGTAAGGTCAGCGATCACCCTAATGAGCGGGGTGCGATCGCTCTGTGCTGCCAATAAAACAGCGGATAGTCAACTGGATGAACTCCACAGAGAGGTACGGTCAAGCTGCGTGTTGGTAGTAGAAAACGAGCGGTTGCTAGGTATTTTGACCGAACGGGACGTAGTACGCCTCAGTGCCCAGCAGCAGCCCCTCGATCGCCTAGTCATGCAGCAGGTGATGACACATCCCGCTGTCACTTTGCGCGAGTCAGACTTCACCGATTTGTTTTTTGCCATGAATCTGCGACCGCAGCACCAGATTCGCCATTTACCGCTCCTGGATGAACACGATCGCCTCGTGGGGCTTGTTACCCATGAAAGTCTGCGCCAAATCTCCCGACCGCTCCACCTATTGCGGTTACGTCTGGTGGCGGAGGTGATGACCAGGGAGGTGATTTTTGCTACACCTGATAGTGACCTGTTGGCGATCGCCCAACAGATGGCAAACCACCACATCAGTTCCGTCATCATTGTCGAACCGAGCTGCTGCTCCACAGAACTCCTGCAAATTCCCGTGGGGATTGTCACCGAGCGGGACATGGTGCAGTTTCTAGCACTGGGATTGAATCTGGACAACTGCACAGCACAGGCGGTGATGAGTACACCAATTTGTGCAGTCAAGCCTGATGATTCGCTCTGGAATGTGCAGCAGATCATGGAGCAGCGCTCGATTCGTCGGTTGGCGGTGACGGGGGAGCAGGGAGAACTATTGGGCATTGTCACCCAAACCATTTTGCTACAAGCCCTTAACCCCCTAGAACTATACAAACTGGTGGAGGTTTTAGACTCCAAGGTGGTGCGCCTAGAGGCGGAAAAGGTGGCACTACTAGAAAATCGCAACATTGAGCTAGAGCAACAGGTTCAAGCCCGCACAGTTGCTCTAGAAACAAAAGCAAAGCAAGAGCGACTCCTAAACACGATTGCCGATAACATCCGATCGTCCCTGAATTTGCAAGACATCCTCGACACCACAGTGCGAGAAATTCGATCACTCCTTGGGTGCGATCGCGTGATCATTTACCAGTTTCGTCCTGACTTTAGCGGCACGGTGATCGCCGAAGCGATTACCGGTACTGGGCGATCGGTATTGAATACCGAAGCACACGATCCTTGTATTAGCGCAGAATGGCTAGAACCTTATCGCAATGGTAAAATTCGCATCATAAATGACATCTACAACGAAGCGATGACCCAGTGCCATCAGGAACTCTTAGTGGGGTTTGAGATTCGCGCCAAACTGATGGTACCGATCGTAGTCGAGGAGCAATTGTGGGGTCTAATGCTCGCCAGTTATCGAGCCGTGCCGCACACTTGGACAACCGATGAGATCGAACTCATAAGGCAAGTATCCCTGCAAGTGGCGAGCGCCCTCCAACAAGCCATCACCCACCAACGGTTACAAAAGGAACTGACTAAACGACGGAAAGTTGAAGTCCTATTGGTAGAGAGTGAAGAACGCTACGCCACCCTAGTGACAGCAGCTCCCGTGGGGATTTTTCGCACCGATCTTGCGGGTAAGTTGACCTATATCAACGATCGCTACTGTCAGATCAGCGGACTCACCCCAACAACCGCCATTGGGAAGGGATGGCAACAAGGGCTACATCCCGACGAGCGCGACTGGGTTACTGCTGAATGGGAGCAATCTGTCTCCGAAAATCATCCCTTCCAGCTAGAATATCGCTTTCAACGTCCCGATGGTAAAGTGACGTGGGTATGTGGGCAGTCTGTTTCTGAACTGGATGCAGATGGGCAAGTAGTCGGCTATGTAGGCACGGTGACAGATATTAGCGATCACAAGCGAACTGAAACCCAATTGCTAGAGAGCGAAGGACGCTACGCCACCCTAGTTGAAGCGTCTCCAGTGGGGATTTTTCGCACCGATGCTGTCGGTAACTGCATTTATGTTAACGATCGCTGGTATCAAATTAGCGGAATCACCCCAACAACCGCCTTCGGAGACGGATGGCGAGAAGGGCTACATTCTGACGATCGCGTCGTGCTCGCCACCGAATGGCAGCAATCTATCGAAGAAAATCGTCCCTTCCAACTCGAATACCGCTTTCAACGTCCCGATGGTAATGTGACGTGGGTCTATGGGCAGTCTGTTTCTGAACTAGATTCAGATGGGCAAATAGTCGGCTATGTAGGCACGGTGACAGATATTAGCGATCGCAAGCAAGCCGAACAACAAGTCCAGCAACTCAATCAAGAACTAGAAGCCAAAATCGTAGAACGCACCCAAGAGCTTTGGCAAGTCAACAGCCTACAACGGGCTATCCTCAATGGTGCTGATTACTCGATCATCTCCACTGACCCAACTGGCATCATCCAAACCTTTAATGCCGCAGCCGAAGAGATGCTGGGTTATAGTGCCGCAGAAATAGTAGGCATTGTCACACCTGCACTCATTCATGATGCCAGGGAGGTAATTGACCGAGCAGCCTCCCTCTGTGCCGAACTGGGGCAATATGTGCCTCCCGGCTTTGAGGTTCTTGTTGCCAAAGCACGCCAAAACATTGTTAACGAAGAAGAGTGGAGCTATATCCGCAAAGATGGCTCTCGCTTTCCTGTGTTGCTATCCATCACCCCCCTCAAGGATGTCAATCAGCAAATTATGGGCTTTTTAGGGATCGCCAAAGATATTACTGAGCGCAAACGAGCTGAAGCCGAACTACAAAAACTATCAGATCGACTCGCCTTGTCCCTCAAATCTGGGGCGATCGGTTCTTGGGAATGGGACATTGAACAGAACACCATCCTTGGGGATGAGCGGATCTACGAACTGTTTGGCTTCACGAAACAATCTGATTCCCCTATAGCCTACGACAGTTGGACAAACGGAATACATCCCGATGATCGCACCTCCACCGAAACATTGCTCCACCAAGCCGTCTTGGGACAGGCAGAATACGATACCGAGTATCGGGTGTTGCATCCCGATGGTAGCGTCCACTTTATTAAAGCCAATGGAGTGGTGGTGCGAGATGCCCAGGGCAATCCCCAGAGCATGATTGGGATCAACTTTGATATTAGCGATCGCAAACAGGCTGAAGCCGAACGACAGCAGTTAATTCAAGAACTCTCCGCTTTCAAACTCGCCCTCGATCATTCCGCCATTGTCGCCATCACTGATGCTCAAGGGGTCATTAACTACGCTAACGATCGCTTCTGCGACATTTCTGGCTACTCCCGCGATGAACTCATCGGTCAAACCCATCGCATTGTCAACTCTGGCTACCATCTCCCCGCTTTTTTCCAAGAGCTGTGGCGCACCACTTCTAGTGGTCAGATTTGGCGCGGTGAAATTTGCAATCGGACGAAGAATGGTAGCCTGTACTGGCTTGCCAGCACCATCGTCCCCTTTCTGGACGAACAAAGGCAGCCTTTCCAGTATCTAGCAATTCGCTTCGACATTACCGCCCGCAAATTGGCTCAAGCAACTCTCCAGCAGGAAAATACTTTCCGTCAACAAATTGTAGAAAACATGGCAGAAGGTTTGTGTGTTTTTCATGAAGTTGAGGAGTTTCCTTTTATCCGCTTCACAGTCTGGAATCGGCAAATGCAAGCGATTACAGGCTACACCTTAGAAGATATTAACCGTCTGGGGTGGTATCAAAGTTTATACCCAGATCCAAGGGATCGAGAACAAGCGATCGCCCGTTTGGGACAGATGTGGCAAGGGGAAAATCAGATCGCTCAAGAAAGGGAAATCCAGCGTCAAGATGGGCACAAACGAACTGTCACCATTTCTACCTCTGTCCTATCAAGCCATGACGGACTGACACACTTACTAATCTTGATTCAAGACATTACCGAGCGCAAAGAAACTGAGCAGGCGATGACGCAGCAACTAGCGGCAATTGAGGCGGCGATCGATGGCATTGCAATTATGCAAGGAGACACCTACCTCTACTTGAATCAAGCTCATTTAGAACTATTTGGTTACGAATACCCTGAAGAATTGGTAGGCAAAAACTGGAGTGGTTTGTATTCCCTAGAGGAGTTAGAACGGTTTGAGCAGGAAGTTTTTCCAGTGCTGGGGCGCGATCGCGCTTGGGAGGGAGAAGCAATCGCTACCCGTAAAGATGGCTCGACTTTTAGTGAAGGTCTATCTCTGACTCTTACAGAAGATGGATTGTTGATTTGTGTATGCCGCGATATTAGCGATCGCAAACAAACCGAATTGAGATTGCAACAACAGGCAAAACAGGAACGTTTGCTGGGAGCGATTACTCAACGGGTGCGATCGTCTCTGAATCTAGACGAAGTTCTCAATACCACTGTTGAGGAAATCCGTCAGGTCTTACAATCAGACCGAGCGCTGGTTTATCGGGTTTTCCCTGGAGGAACGGGGGCTGCCATTGCTGAATCTGTGTTGCCAAAATGGCCCCAAATTCTGGATATCCTTTTTCCTCAAGAGGTTTTCCCAGAAGAGAATTATGAGCGCTATATCCAAGGAAGAGTGTATGCCCTCAGCGATCGCGAAGATGAAAACCAGCCAGTTTTACCCTGTCTGATTCAATTCCTCTCAAAAATTCAGGTGAGAGCTAAACTCGTAGTTCCAATTGTTCAGAATCACACACTCTGGGGATTGCTAATTGTCCATCAATGCGATCTTCCACGCCAGTGGGAAGACTGGGAAATCAATTTACTCAAACAAACTGCTAACCAGTTAGCGATCGCCATTCAGCAAGCTAATCTCTACGAACAGGTGCAATCGGAACTGGTCATCCGCAAGCAAACAGAAGAGGCGATCGCTTTACAACTGCAACGGCAGCGAGCTTTGGGAGTGATCGTCCAGCAAATTCGCGAATCCTTGGATATTAACCAAATTTTGGCGACTGTGACGCAGCAAGTCAAAGAAATTTTGCGAGGCGATCGCGTCATCGTGTTCCGGCTATTTGGCAATGGCAAAAGCCAAATTGTTAAGGAATCGGTATCTAGTCAGTTCCCCGCTCTCAAGGATCGTCAGTGGGATAATGAAGTTTGGTCTCAAGAAATCTTACAATACTATTGGCAGGGTAAGCCGCGCATTGTCCCTGATGTGATGACTGACATATCGAGTGATTGTTTAGTAGAATACTGCATTGAAGGTCAAATTCAGTCCAAAATCGTTGCGCCTATCCTGCAAGAAGTGCGAGGCAGCGAAAACGATAGATGGGTTGCCCCAGACCAAAGCAATAAGCTCTGGGGGGTTTTAGTCATCCATGCCTGTCGAGAAAAACGAGTATGGCAAGAGTCTGAAGCGCAACTACTGCAACAAATTGCTAATCAGTTGGCGATCGCCATTCAGCAAGCCCACCTCTTTGAGCAGTTGCAGCAAGAACTCACTGAACGACAACAAGCGCAGCAGCAAGTCACTGAGCGCAATCAACAATTGGCAGTTTCTAACGAGGAACTTGCCCGTGCTACCCGCCTTAAAGACGAATTTCTCGCCAACATGAGTCACGAACTCCGCACCCCCCTTAATGCCATTCTGGGTATGACTGAGGGGCTACAAGAGGCAGTCTTTGGCATAGTTAACGAAGCACAAATTAAGGCTTTACAAACCATCGAGCGCAGTGGCTTTCACTTACTAGAATTAATCAACGACATTTTGGATGTGGCTAAAATTGAATCCGGTCAAATGGAGTTGGATTTTACACCAGTTTCAATCAATCGTCTGTGTCAATCTAGTCTGGCATTTATCAAACAACAAGCCATGCAAAAACGCCTCCAGCTAGAGATTAAAATTCCCTTAAATTTGCCAGACTTCTTAATTGATGAACGGCGCATCCGCCAAGTCTTGATTAATCTGCTTAACAATGCTGTCAAATTCACCCCAGAAGGGGGACGAATTACCCTAGAAGTCACTCGTCACAAGCGGGCAACGGTTCTAGTCCCGCACGATCTCCAAGGGGACACCAAGGTGATGTTA
Organism: Microcoleus sp. A2-C3; assembly: GCF_036706065.1. Lineage (NCBI taxonomy): Bacteria > Bacillati > Cyanobacteriota > Cyanophyceae > Oscillatoriales > Microcoleaceae > Microcoleus > Microcoleus sp. A2-C3. Next base: position 137,449 of record NZ_JAUBVX010000010.1, read on the forward strand.
TACCAGACTCCCTTCGAGCAGGAACTAGCTCTCAAACCCCAGGAAGAGGGGTTAGAACTCAAAGACTATCTAAGAATTGCTGTCATCGATACAGGCATCGGTATTGCCCCAGAAAATATTAACAAATTGTTTCAGCCTTTTATCCAAATCGATAGTGCCTTAAATCGTCAATATGCGGGTACTGGCTTGGGTTTAGCCTTAGTGAAACGCATTGTCGAACTTCATGGCGGACAAGTGGGCTTAACGAGTCAAGTAGGATTAGGAAGTTGCTTCACGATTGACCTTCCCGGCGTTGGTTGTGAACTATCTTCTCCTAACCTATCTTCTCCTAACTTATCTGCTTCTAATTTGAAATCCCAGGCGGAGTCTCCCATCGAGTTTTTTCAACCAGAAAAGGAAGCATCTCCTTTAATTTTGTTGGCAGAAGACAACGAAGCTAATATTAGTACGGTTACGAGCTACCTGAAAGCTAAAGGCTATCGTATTGTTTTGGCTAAGAATGGAGAAGAGGCGATCGCGCTAGCCAAGTCTAAAAACCCCAATATAATTTTGATGGATATTCAAATGCCGGGGCTGGATGGATTAGAAGCTATGGAGCACATTCGCCGTGATCCAAACTTAGTCAATGTGCCGATTATTGCCCTAACTGCTTTAGCGATGACTGGCGATCGCGATCGTTGTCTTGCCGCTGGAGCTAATGATTATCTTACGAAACCTGTTAAGTTGAAGCAATTAGTATCCTCTATTCAACAACTTTTAGCTCCCTAAACAAAGGTATTTGGTTCTCAATAGGGGTTTTCTTGCTAGGGCGTGTTTTCAAACTATAAATTTGGTGTAGGGGTTCAGCATTCGGACGATAAATTCCCCCTAAAAAACAGTGTTTTAGTCCCGAATACTTTGCCATTCGAGGGTTTGAAAACTTTTTTCTACCAATTCCTAAAACTATAATTTGTAGAACGAGCGCGAGCTTAAATTATATATGGGTAAGATAAATATCACTTGTTTGCGGCGATCGCCCACCTACTATCCTAAGTTTGATATAGCAATCCGATCTGAGTCTCAAGATATAACGACCTCTTATATTCTTAGACTCTTTGTATAGCAAGGGTTTCAAGTTTTGTATACCTAAAAAATTAATGAGGATTGCTAGAGTTATAATAATAATAATAATAAGCTGTTAGTCATTTAAATTTCTTGCCTGAACCCCTTACAGTATGGGGTATAGACCACAAATAATGCAGTTTAAATGTGGAACAGCTTAATATAAAAGAGTGCATACAATATCTTCAGACCCTTCATTACGTACATTGGTTTTATGAATACCCCTTCTATTTTAGTCGTTGACGACGAACCCGATAACTTTGACGTGATTGAAACCCTTTTGCCCAATCTTGGCTACAAGTTATACTACGCTTCCAATGGTCAAGATGCGATCGCTTCCTTAGACCTTTTTAAGCCAGATGTCATTTTGCTCGATGTAATGATGCCAGGGATAGACGGCATAGAAGTCTGTAAACGCATTAAAGCTATGCCGCAATGGGAATCAGTGCCTATAATTATGGTGACAGCCTTGACAACCAAAACGGATCTCGCCAGATGTTTCGCGGCAGGGGCGGATGACTTTATCAGTAAACCTATCAATCACTTAGAATTAAAAGCAAGGGTGCGATCGATGTTACGCATTCATGGGCAATATCAGCAATTAGTAAGCTTCAATGCTCAATTAGAAGCAACGGTGCAACAACGAACCGCCCAATTGGAAACCATGATTCTTCAAGATGCACTCACAGCATTACCCAGTCGAACTTTCTTGCTTCAAAAATTGGCTGAGATTTTACAAGCTGGGGAATTATCATTTGCGGTGGTTTATCTAGACTGCGATCAGTTTAAATTGGTTAATGGTTCCTTTGGTTATGCCGTCGGCAATCAATTGCTACTCGCCATCACAGAACGGTTACAGCATCATCTACACCCTGGCGATGTGTTAGCACGTATGGGTGAGGACGAGTTTTGCTTTTTGCTTTATAACATTGATGGTGCGGTCGATCTTGAACTATTTATTGAAGCTGTTTTACGGGGATTTAACGCATCGTTTCTAGTTGCAGATTGTGAAATCTTTATGACGGCTTGTATGGGCATTGCTCTAGGTAGTAGTGTTTATAAACAACCGGAAGAACCCTTACAAGATGCCGATACAGCAATGTATAAAGCTAAACTTTCTGGGAAAGGCTGCTATCAAATTTTTGATTGTCAGATGTCTTTGGCAATGCTAAACCGGCTGACCTTGGAAAATGATTTACAGCGAGCACTGGAACATCAAGAGTTTGTCATCTACTACCAGCCAATTGTCAATCTACAAACCCAAAAAATGGTCGGATTTGAAGCACTGGTACGCTGGCAAAATCCCGTTCGGGGTATGGTTTTACCAGGAGAATTTATCCCCTGCATGGAGCAAACAGGGCTGATTGTGCCAGTAGGAATGGTAGTGTTGAAGCAGGCGTGTCAGCAACTTCGGATATGGGAGCAACGGGGCTGGACAGAGTTAACAATGAGCGTTAACCTCTCTGTGCGACAATTTTCTTCCCCAACCCTTTTGGCTGATGTCGATCGGGTGTTGGCAGAAACTGCGGTTAATCCTGCTAACATCAAACTGGAAATTACCGAAAGCGCGATTATAGAAAATGCTCAGATGGCGATCGCACTAACTGAACAATTGCGTTCGCGCCAAATTCAGATCAGCATTGATGATTTCGGCACGGGATATTCTTCCCTGGGTTATCTGCACCGTTTTCCAGTGGATAACCTCAAAATCGATCGCTCTTTTGTCAATCAGCTCCAAGCAGAAAATCGCAACTATCAAGTTGTGAACACTATTATTACTCTGAGTAATCAACTCGAACTTACCGTCATTGCCGAAGGAATTGAAACAACTCAGCAACTTCAGTGGCTCCAACAACTCGGTTGTGAATTTGGACAGGGTTATTTATTTTCTAAACCCCTCCCGGCGACTGAAATTGAAAGGATTTATCTTACCAATTAATATAAAAAGTGTTGCCCACCTGCTTCAATCAATTAATTCAATATATAGCAACCGCTGTCGTCGTTTACGACAGATGCAACCCCTCTTCCCTCCAACCCTAGCCCGTAGAGCCTGTTTTCAGTAGGGGGCGAACCCTGCGGGTGATCGCTTACCGCTAAAAACGAATGTTTTGTGTCCGCAGGGTTCGCCCTCCCAGGGTTGGAAAACACACCCTAGTCTTGAGCATCGGTGCATCGTAGCTTTGACACTCCCCAGCCTGAAGGCATGGGGATTCTTTGATCTACGAGCCGACTTGCTCTAATTGGATTTCTCCAACCACAGTAGAGGTCAATTCTCCCAAAGCGTTATTTGCATCTAATGCAAAGGTTCCGGTATGCCCTACCGTACCCAATCCCCGACCTAGGATATTCATAGCAGCATTGAAATCTCTATCCATTAGACACCCGCATTTACAAGCGTGAGTTCTGGTGGATAGCGTTTTTTTGACAACTTCGCCGCAGCTAGAGCATTCTTGACTGGTATATTGCGGATTCACCGCAACCGTTACGCGCTCAAATACTTTTCCAAAATATTCAAGCCATACACGAAACTGATACCAAGATGCGTCGTTAATAGACTTAGCGAGACAATGATTCTGCACCATATTTTTAATTCTCAAATCTTCGTAGGCTATCAAGTCGTTTGACTGAACTACGCACCTTGCCAATTTTACGGCATGGTCTTTACGTTGCCTGCTTATTTTGAGATGGCGCTTGCCTAAAACCTGTCGAGCTTTGCCTCTATTCTTTGAACTTTTAACTTTTCTCGATACTCGACGCTGACTGCGCTTAAGGATACGTTCACTTTTTCTCAAGAACCTAGGATTTTCAACCGTGACTCCGTTTGAATCAGTGTAATATTCTTTTAGCCCAACATCTAGTCCAATGGTTTTACCCGTTGGTTTTGTGTTTTCCTTTCTATTGACATCAACACAAAACTGGACGTACATACCGTCAGCACGTTTTACCAATCGTACCCGTTTAATTTGGCTGATTTGGTAAAAATGCAAGTCGCGTGTACCTTTGAGCTTGAGCTTGCCGACCCCTTTTTTATCGGTGAAAGTTATCGACTTTCTGTCATCTGTAAGTTTCCACCCAGTAGATTTGTACTCAACAGAACGGCAGTCTTTCTGGAATTGTGGATATCCTTTTTTGCCAGGAATCTTTTTCTTACAGTTTTCGTAGAACCGAGAGATGGCTGCCCAGGCACGTTCGGCACTTGCTTGTCTTGCCTGGGAGTTGAGTTCGTCAGCAAACGGAAAAGTTGCCGCTAGTACAGCACAGTATTTATTCAAGTCGTACTTGTTCTTTTTAGGATTGTCTATCCAGTAACGCAAACAGCTATTACGGATAAACTGGCTGGTGCGAATAGCTTCGTTTACCGCTTGGAACTGACTTGATTTTCCGTAAGCCTTGAACTCAAAAACTAGCATTGCCTTACCTCCACCCTTATGCTATCACGGTCAGCACAAAACAAATGGGTGCGTGACAAAAAGTTACAATTAAAGCCGTCGAGCTTATGACGGGGTTTTAAACCCAAGTTCTTGATAAATGGAGAGGAGGCCATCACTCTAGTCTAGTCTGAAAACCCCAATCTGATGCTGATTAACATTCAAATCCCTGTATGAATTGACGAGAAGCCATGCAGCAGATCTGCCGCGATTCAAACTTAGTTGATGTACCCATCATTGCTCTCACCACCCTAGTCATGACAAGCGAGCGCGATCGTTGCCTTGCCCTTGGAGCCAACGATTACCTTAGCAAATCTGTCAACTTAAAGCAATTGGCAACTATTATTAACTTTTAGCTCCCCAATCAAGATCACCATGAAAACACCATCCATTTTAATCATTGATGATGAGCCAGATAATTTTGATGTGATTGAAACCCTGTTATCCGAGCAGGATTATCAATTGCATTATGCTGCCAATGGTCAAGAGGCGCTCGCTACCCTCGACACCTTCAATCCCGATCTAATTTTGCTAGATGTGATGATGCCAGGAATAGATGGCATCGAAGTTTGTCGGCAAATCAAAGCTATCTCAAAATGGCAAGCAATTCCCATCATTATGGTCACGGCATTAAGCTCAAAATCAGACCTTGCTCATTGTCTAACCGCCGGCGCCGACGACTTCATTAGTAAACCCGTAAATGGAATTGAATTGCGTGCTCGCGTCAATTCAATGCTCAGAATCAAGCAACAGTATGACAATATCCAGAACTTGTCCCACATCCAAGAAAATACTATCAATATCTTAGAAAGTACCCTCAATGAACTGCGTGGCAACTTAGCTTCTAGTCTATCCCATGAATTGAATACGCCCCTCAATGGCATATTAGGTACTATCGGATTGCTTAAGGAGGATTTTGAAGAGATGGATCTCGCCGAAATCAATGAGATGTTAGGCTGGCTCGATCAATCTGCCCGTCGCTTAGAAAATTTAACGAAAAAATTCCTCATTTATTTAGAATTAGAATTATCCGCCAATCGGCAACACAAGCTTCAATCCGCCCCTACTCAATTCTCAACTTCTGCCATTGAAACTGCGTTGAAATCCCATGCTCAGAGCTTCAACCGTAGCAACGACCTCATATTTGCACTTGAGGAAGTGGTACTGTCTCTACCAGAGCGATATCTATCAATAATTCTGCATGAATTAGTTGATAATGCACTGAAATTTTCCCCACCAGATACAACAATTAAAGTTAGTGGTCAAGTTGTGGGGGAAATGCTGAATTTATCTGTACATGACTCAGGGCGGGGCATGACAGAAGAGCAAATTGCTAAAATCGGTGCCTTCATGCAGTTTGAGCGCAAGACCTATGAGCAACAGGGCATTGGTTTGGGCTTAAAAATTGTCAATAAAGTTGTCGAACTAGCCGGAGGTGAGTTCTCGATTACCAGTATTTATCAACAGGAAACAACGGTATATGTCACCCTGCCGATAGTTCCCAGTTAGCAGGGGTTTTGACAGGATTATTTCAAGATCGTAAAAGCTACAAAGTATCATAAAAAATGTCTTCCATCCTTGTTGTCGATGACGAACTAGATAGGGTTTGCTGAAAAAGCCTAAAACCCTTACATCAAAGGACTTGGGCTCGTTTTAGCGCTGAAAATGTGCAAAGATAGTAGCTAAAATGAGTCAAAAGCCCAGCACACCATCACTTTCGTAATGTACCGAAAAGTTGACCCAACCCCAAGCCCGCCGTCCAGCTTTGACCTGCCCTTCGAGGGGCAATTGTCAGAGGATAATCGTTGGGTAATCATGGCAAAACTAATTCCGTGGTCAGAATTTGAAGCAGAATATGCCCAAAATTTTACAGTTTCTACTGGAGCTCCAGCCAAATCATTTCGGGTGCATCTCACTTTGGCAAATACATCAAATTGAAAGTTGACCGTTGAGATAAGGGGCTTGCAATTAAATATCACCCCAGGTATGCTAGAAAGGTAGGAAACAAAAAATCTGACATAAGTGGTTGTGACCTCTGTGAGTGGGATGCGAGAAATGATATTGAGTGAGCCCGTTAAATCGACATTCAAGGATGCTGCCAAAAAACTGACGGGCTATCGCCGTCGAGACTTTATGGCAAAAGTAGCTGAAGACTACTTTAATAGTTCAGCCCGAAAAGTAGAAACATTTATGGGATGGAACCGAGACAGCGTTCAATTAGGCTTACATGAACGACGAACCGGGTTGATTTGTGTTGATAATTACCGAGCAAGAGGGCAACATAAAAGTGAAATATTGCTGCCCAACAAAGATGCCGATATTCGTTCTTTAGTAGATCCCGATTCCCAGACAGACCGGAAGTTTCAATCGACATTTTTGTATGCTCGGATCAGTGCCAAGGCGGTACTATCGGCATTAGTGAATCAGAAGAACTACGACTGTGAGCAATTGCCTTCTCGTCAAACAATTGGCACGATTTTAAATCGGATGGGATATCGCCTAAAAAAACACAAAAAACCAAGCCCTTGAAAAAGATTCCCGAAACAGATGCCATTTTTGAGAATGTATCAAAGGAGAATCAAGCCTCCGATAAAGATGTTAAGTCTCTACGAATATCAATTGATACCAAAGCCAAAGTCAAAATTGGCAACCTCTCACGGGATGGTAAATCCCGAACCCTTGAACCGAAGTCGGCTGATGACCATGATACGGAGTGGCAAGCCGTATTAGTCCCCTTTGGCATTCTCAACAATAAAGAGTGACCAATTATCAATTTATATGGGACAGTCCGCTGAAACCACTGATTTTATCGTCGATTGTCTAACGGATTGGTGGCAAAATAACCAATCTGATTACACCGAACTGGAAGAATTGGTGATTGACCTTGATGGTGGTCCAGCAACTAGAAGCAATCGAACACAATTCATCAAACGTATCATTGAGTTATCTCAGAGAATTGGTTTAAGAATCCGACTAATTTACTATCCACCTTATCACAGCAAGTATAATCCAATTGAACGCTGCTGGGCGGCACTTGAACATTATTGGAATGGTGCTATTTTAGATTCGGTTGAAACTGCCATATACTGGGCATCCAACATGACATGGAAAGGAATTCAGCCCATTTTACACTTAGTTGAAATCACTTATGAGAAAGGAGTAAAAGTCTTACCTGATGAGTTAAAACAGTATTTGCCTGAATGGCAACGTTCTGAAACTTTACCAAAATGGGATATCACGATTATCCCATTTTGACTGGTATTTTATTTGTCCGCGAGCCCCTAAGCACAGCGAAGAGAAAGGATAGAGGGAACGCTCTCAATCTTCCATTGCGCTCCTGATATTTTCACCCTAAACCCAATTCGTTTAATGATTGATTCAACTGTTCCAGAACCAATCGAACTTATGGATTCTTCTTTATAGTATTGGTAGTTGACTATTCGGCAGCG
>NZ_JAUBVX010000011.1:0-27198 GCF_036706065.1 Microcoleus sp. A2-C3
GACCTCTTTAAACACAACTCAATATTTTTATTATATCATATTAGTTGTTTGTGTAATTAATTTTGTTTGACTACTTATGAAATTGACCCCCATTACGGAAACGAAGCGATTAAGCTTTGGAGTGACACTTCGCTACATCTGAATATCGCTGACTTTACCCAAGCGACACCACCTAACTCTGACGAGGAAAAAGCTAACTTAGTCATTTGCAATCCTCCCTATGTCCGACACCATCATTTGAATCGACTTGAAAAGCTGCGGCTGCAACAGCTAGCACAGCAAACAGCGGGAGTTAAACTCAGTCAGTTGGCTAGTCTTTACTGCCATTTTTTGTGCATTGCGGATGCGAGTATGGCTGTTGGCGGCTTAGCGGGGTGGCTGATTCCCAGTGGATTTATGGATGTGAATTACGGACAGCAAATTAAGGATTACTTGCTAAATCGCGTTACCCTACTGCGAATTCACTGTTTCGATGCTGCTGACGTGCAGTTTGAAGATGCACTCTGTACGTCAGCAGTGGTTTGGTTTAAGAAAGCTTTGCCACCTGCTAATCATGCTGTTGAGTTTACCTATGGAGGGAGTTTGACAGCATCTAAAATGTCGCTGATCGTGTCGGTGGAGTCGCTACGCAGTGCCGCTAAGTGGACTAAGTTTGGGCTGATGTCTGGCAGCATGAATTCTCAAGAGCAGCCGTTGAAACTTAAGGACTTATTCACTATCAAACGGGGACTGGCGACGGGAGCAAACAATTTTTTTGTGTTGACACCAGAGCAAGTTTCTGCTTACCAATTGCCCTTTGAATTTCTCAAGCCGGTTTTGCCCAGTCCCCGACTGTTATCATTGGATGAAATTGAAGCAAATGACTTGGGAAATCCGATTCTCGATCGTCGATTATTCTTACTATCGTGCGATTTGCCCCCTTTGGAGGTGAAAGCTAAGTATCCGTCGCTTTGGGAATATTTGCAGATGGGAGTAAAACAGGGAATTTGCGATCGCTACCTGTGCAAGCATCGCTCTCCTTGGTACTCACAGGAAAAGCGTCCTCCTTCCCCGTTCCTTTGTACTTATATGGGTCGTCAGGATACTGGTAGAGGTAGACCTTTTCGATTTATTCTCAATCATTCAAGGGCGACGGCTACGAATGTATATTTGATGTTGTATCCTAAACCTGCTCTTGCTAAAGCACTTTCAGGTAAGCCAGAATTGCATAAAGAGGTGTGGCAGGCGCTCGATCGCATTTCTGATGAGGCACTGATGGGTGAGGGGCGCGTGTATGGGGGTGGATTGTATAAGCTGGAACCGAGGGAATTGGGCAATGCTCTAGCTGAAAGGATTCTTGAGGTTTTACCCAAAAGAAGCGTACCTGAGCTATAAGGAATGAAAAATAAATAAGGTGACTAATAGAGCAATAGTTTACCTTGGGTCAAGGCTTCTGGGGTTTAATTGTGCAAGTTATTGATTTTTCATTCCTAAGTAAGAACTGAGCACGATCGCTATCTGATGTTTCATGTCGGATGGTGTGGAGAAAAACGAGTGTTTGGATGTGTTATTAACATTGAGATGAGGATAATTGAGTTATCAGATTGAATACACTGACGCTGCTATTGAACATCTAAAATTTCTAACAACTCGGCAACAACGAACTGTATTAGATACTGTAGATGAACAACTAAAATATGAACCCCTAGTTGAGACAAGAAATCGCAAACCGATGGAACCTAACAGTTTAGCGACCTGGGAATTGCGGATCGGAAATTTACGGGTGTACTACGATGTAGAAGTAAATACAGTTTCTGTAGTCTATATTCAAGCAGTTGGAGTCAAGAATCGCAACCGAGTTCGGATTGGTCAAGAGGAAATTGAACTATGAAATCAGTAGAACTTGCACAAGCAACTGAATCGTTGGGTAAATATATTCAAGTTTTGGGAAAAGAGCCGTTGCTTATTACCATCAAGGGAAATCCTGTAGCTGTCCTAACACCAATCGCCGACTTAGAAAATTTACCCTTAGCAACAAATCCAGATTCGCTAATATTAATCAAAAAATCTTTGCAGCGACAACCGTCAGATTGTGCAGCATCATTAGCCGATTATGTCTGCAGTTTGGGAACCGAACCTGCGATCGCAGCATTTGAAAGTAAACCTGTCGCTCTTTTGGTAGCTATAGCTGATATTGAAAGGGTTTCTTTAAGTAGCAATCCTCAGTTTTTAGAGATTATCGATCGCTCCAAACAACAGCAAAAAGCAGGTAAAGTTGTGAGTAGTGAGGAGCTACGAAAGAAGTTAGGGTTAGGATGAAGAAAGGAGCGATTTTGTTTTTATAATATTTGTTGAGGGGCGGAGTTATTTTTAATTTCTATTGTTGCTGTTAATTTCATGTTTAATTACCTCAATTGATTTGATCCTAATCTAGGTTACAAGTTTGTATTTGAGATCGCTATTAAATCCTTTCGTCAACCCGCTTTTGCCAAAGTGCTTTAGACAGCTTACTCCCAAACTCTTCGAGATCCAGTATTAGTAATCTCAGCCTTCGGATAAAAACAAATTTGAATTGCTAGGTCAACAAGTTTTTCTAATTCTAGGTTGTTGGCATATTTGTGACTTCTGAAAAGGAGGGGAATCCAAATATCATAAGGCTTATACAGATCGATGGTTTTCTTTGAAACAGCTTGTATTGTTGTTTCCATATCGCCACTACTCAAGATGTTCGCAACAAGCTCCCCTGTATTGCGTCTCCAAACTGCTCCCCACAAGCCATCATTACAGTCAGCATCCCCCATATTAACCACCATACGCAATTTTATTAGCGTCCCGTCCAAGCTAACAAGATCGAAGTCAAACCAGTAATATTTTCCAATGCCATCCAGATGGCGTGCCCCTCCACAAGCTCTAGCGTTTTCTATGTGGTGTCTTGGAATATTTGGACAGTCAATGTATTTAGCCGTACTACATTGTCCTAAAACTGAAATTGGATGAATCGGAACAACCATTTCATCTTCATTGAAAATGCCCTTTCTATTGAAAGCCTGCTTTATCCATGTTGGCAACTCTGACCCTATAGCATTTTTAATAGGTGACAAATTGTTAATGCAAGTTGGCCAGGTGACTTGCCTATCATCTTTGTCATATAGAATCCATTTCTTCTTCATTTTGACTAGGAATCTCTCTGTGCTTAACCTTAACCTACCGGTTTAGAAAATCTCAGTAACTTAATAACCTTGATGTGAAAACTAACTGTTAATTGTATCGCAGTTGCAGTCTAATACGCCATTACAGCGCATAAAAACGCAAATATTTAATTCCTAAATTTACGCTTTTCTACAGGCTCCACCCATACAGTGCAAAACCCCGAAGTAGCTGGCCTTCCCGCAACTTCCAGAGTTACCCCCAAACGCTTAACCTCCTTCTTACATTCTAAATCAGTAAGACTATCCGAATTCCACTTCATCAAATTCCGAGCCAACTTCCCCTCAGCGCTATTCGCCCACCGCAAAGCCTCCGCCTGCTCCTGAGTTAGATGAACCGCTTCCCCAGGCGCAAACCCTCCTTGCGACCAAAGTAAACTCATCCATCCCATCAAAGCACCTATACCCAAAGTAGTCAACAGAATACTCGCCGCTACCACCAAAGAACCCGCAGAAGTCGCCACCCTCTTCAATTCCGTCTGACGCACCAGAGAATTGACAGCCTCAGCGATTTGCCCCTCTTGCTTCTCAACCGCCACCCGTTCGTAACTCGCCAGAGTCTTATTAATCCGCCCCACCCAACGATCGAACGCCAACTCAAAATCCTCCGGTTTCGGACTCTCTTGAATCAGCACTTCCAATCGGCCAGTAGCCAACAAAATCAGAAAAATCGGGTCAGTGGGCTCAATTTTCCCCTTAAAAGCCAACTCCAAAACTTTGCGCCGATACTCCTCAGATTGCCCCTCTAAAGCAATATCCAGCAACGATTTAGTATCAACAGCACCATAACTCACGGCAACATCCCCGTAGTTTCAAACGCTTCGTAAGCCGACAACATAAACGACTTAATCCGCTGTCGGCCCAGCACACCGAGTTCCTGGCTATTTCTTGCCAAATCAAAAGTTATCCCCTGAGCATCAATTGCATTCCTTTCCCGCGAATAAAATTTAGGAAAATCAATCACCTTGACCTCATACTTTTTAATAGCATTCTGTACCTCCTCCATCTCTTCCACAGAACTCCAATCATCCTCCAATCCCAAATTACGGACGAGGACGTGAGCAATCTTATTGTCAAAATGCTTAACTGACTTCAAAAATAGCTGCACGCTATCATAACCCCCCGTGCAAATAAACCACTTGCAAAAACTAATTCGAGACTGCTTCCCCAACTCAATTAAATTGTTCCTTCCCATCCACTTAGTCACCAAAGGATAAACCTGAGCCGGTAAATTGACAATTACGCTCTTCTCAAACGCCAATTCAAAAATTCGATCCGCTTCGTAAAACTTCTTCTCGTCCTCACTAAACAGAGCTTCACGGCATACACTATCATAGATTCGAGACACATCAGGATTAGAGCGATCCGTATCTACCGCAAAAAACGGAAAATTTTTATCCAAGAAATACTGAATTAAAACCCTAGCAAATAAACTCTTACCAACCCCACCTTTCTCTCCATCAATCAGATGAATTTTAGTAGCCGATTTCTCAACCTTCTCTAACCCGCACTCTTTGAAACTATTCGAGTTTTCTGTCGCTGTACCCATACCTGAATCTCCTCCTTCATCAACCTGTTTAGCCAGAGAATCTGTTAGCTGCACTTGATACTTGGAATTCCTACTTTTATTTGCCATGTGCCAGTACCCAATTTCACGATTTATTATCCAGCAAATCAATAATTGAAGCGCAATTACGCGAATCCTGAATCGTCAAAACCCCCGCCATCCTCTAACTCAAACAAGTCACCCGCAGTTAATCCGTCGCGGCTGGAATTGTTAGAAGACATCAAGCTACCCGCACCGCCCAGCACAGAGCAATCTGCCTCCTCAATATCACCGCGTACTTCTTGCGAAAATGGTATTTTGGAAATAGAGATGCCCCCTATATTAGTGGGAGGATATTCAATCCCGCCTTGCTCGCACAAATAGAGAGCGTGCTTTTCTAGAATATAGACGGCATTTCTAAATAACCGCCCTAAAATAATTGGATCGCTCTCCCCTTTTTCCAGATACGCTAGTGGCAGCCAGTAAGGGCGCAGAGCTTGGAGAATCATTTCTCTCGAAGGCAGCAATAAATTGCCTTTAATATACGAGAGCAAAACTCCATCAGGCGTAGATTTTACAGGCTGATAGCGCCACGAGAAATCTACTTTTTCTTTTGGCTTAACCATGAGCAACTATCTCCTGTAAAGCGGAATCTTTTGACCCACAAACAGCATTAGCTGTGACCTTGGAATTGAACTGCTTTTTCAAATTACCCTTGAAATACGAAAACATCCCATAGACATCATTGAGCCGATTTTCAAACCCTTTCTTTGCCAAAATAGGTGGCATAGCAACTTCGGCATTCCAAACAATCGGGAAGCGATCGTAATGTTCGTTTAACTCGTTTTTCAGGTAATCCGCCGTCCCACCACAGAACACCAATTCATCGCAATCTGGCGGCAAATTCTCATCCAACCAACTGGTGAGACTCCGCACATACTCAGGCCGCGCCTCTTTGATTGCTGCTATCATTTGCTGCACTTCTTCCGCTCGCCCTTGCTTAGTCGTGCTGCGAGCCAACCGCATCAAAGAAGCTGCCTTAAACTCAAAGCCCGCTGCTGCGATCGCCGGAGTCAATCGCTCCGCAGTCTGTCCCGAAGTCTTAGCTACCACCTTTTCCACCATGCGGATGAAGCCCAAATCGCTTGTTTTACCCGGTCTAACATCCCCCCGTTGCACCACCAGCAAACTGGCATTACGGTAGCCAATCATGGCGATCGCGCACACCCGTTCCTTCAAAATAGAACCCACTTTCTTGTTGTGCATTAGGTAAATGCCACCGCCCTCTGGCTTGCAGTTAAACGCCACCAAATCCACGCTCATCTGACCTGTGGGAGTTTGATAATCCGCTAAAGCTTCGCGCAACACCCGCTCGAACCTCCCCCGATCTTCATATTCCCCCGGTGGCAACAACACGCCGATCGCCGCCGTAAATTTCGCAGGCAAATTCAGCTTTTCCTTAATCGCCCACATCCCAGCCAGAGTTTTGTGCAGGGCCCTCTCGTATTTGAGCTCCGAAAGGCCAGCATTAGCGTGAAACCTCTCTTTTGCCAAATACCCTACTGCCCTGTAATCGTTCCTAAAGGCAACCCAAGCCATATTCTCAGGCTCGGCTGACCCCAACTGGTCTCTGGCATAAGCCAAAATTGATTCGTGCGGTACAGATACGACCTCCGGCTCCATACACAGCAATCGAATTTGACTTTTTGACCCTGCGTAGAGAATCTTGGTAGCTGACCCCCCGTAATCGTAGGCCGCGATCGCTTGAGGCCCTATGGTTTCGATAGTAGTTTCGCTCATATCGCAAGTCTTCCTAATTGAAGTTTCAAGAGTGGTAAAAGAACAGCCCTGTACGTTTGGGCGTGCAGAAATAACCCTTACGCTTCAGCCAAGTGCACCTCAAAAGAAAGCTGCAAAACAACAGCTATTGAGGGTTTAAAACGCACTTACTACTTATTAACCCTCCTAAAACCTCCCCTCCTTCAGCCAGTTGTCTGAATCCCAGCACCCGCAAAAATCGGACTCACGGCTGAGGCTGGGACAAAGCTTTTGGTAGCAAGCTGTGTCAGAGGTGCGTGCAAACTGCTTTCTCTAACGGGGTAGCACCCCTATGAGGAGAGCGCTGCTGCCAGCCTGTCGCTGTTCAATGGAAAATTTTCCATTAGACAGACATCCCGAAAAAAAATGTAGAGATAAGGGCGATCGCGTATGCAAGCAAAAGTGGAAGAGGACGGATCGATGATTTTCGGAGATGTCTATGGGAAATTCCCACGCGAGTCGAACCCACCCAAACCTGGATCTCGGCCTGCGTGACAATGGAAAATTTTCCATTGGAAATACCTACGCCTGTTGAATTCAGCCAAACCCGAGTCCGAACCAAGGGTGGCAATGGAAAAATTTCCATAGGAAAGACTCACATCGAGTTTCCATGCGTTAAAGCCACTCCAGGCAACAAGCGATCGGCAGGTGGCTGAGGCGCGATCGCCCGGAAGCGCACTCTACGCGATCGCAGCCGAAGGATAAAGTTCGTTACCCCAACATCGAATCGCGAGCAAACTAGCCATGTCGAGATCCAAACGAATCAAAAGAATAGCCATACACCTAACGCCAGAAGAACTTCAACTTGCTGAGACAATGGCTAAAAATCTCCATGTGAGCATCAGCAGTCTGTTCCGATACCACACTTTTAAACAACAACATCAACCAGCTTTGTGCCAAAAATTAGCCGAACTTAACCTCCGCCTCAAACCGATTGCCCTTGCTACAGAACAAGCATTATGGATGGGGGAAAAAATTACACAGCCAGCCAACTTTGAGGATCTGATTGAGCAAGCTTTGGCACTGCTCAAGCAAGTACAGCAACAGCAAATGAACGTACCAGTTCTAATGAATTTAAGCGATATTGAGGAAAATTTAGAAGCTCCTAGCGAAAAGTTTTAATAAAACCATCCACAAATCATCACTTTTTTACTACACAAGTTTTAAGTTTGGTAAATAATGATTGGCAAGCAGAAAATCGGTAAAACTTTTACTCCATTGCTCAATTACCTCTTCTCCAAAGAAGGAGCTTCACTGATTGGAGGAAATATGGTAGGAGAAAATGCCCAGGAATTAGCTGCGGAGTTTCTCTTTTCCAAACAACTCAACCCTAGAGTTGAAAAACCAGTTTACCATGTGACTTTGAGCGTGCCTTCTGGCGAGTATATCCCTGATGCCAAATGGCGGGCGATCGCTCTTGATTACCTAGAAGGAATGGGACTCGATCAAAACCTATTTGCCATTATCCGCCATACCGACCGCGAACACGACCACATTCACATTGCAGCCAGCCGTATCAAATTAGATGAAAAAGGAACTTGCGTATCAGATAGCTGGAATTACCTACGCAGCGAAAAATTGATTCAAGAATTGGAAGAAAAGTACGACTTGACACCAGCTTCTCGCAGTTTTGATAAAGAACGTCGTTCTCCCACAACTGGCGAACACCGATGGTTAGCAAGAACGGGGGAAATCAGCACGCGGGAACAACTGCAAACAGCACTAGATCGTACAACCACTGACAGTCCCGCGCTTGCTCTTTTGATTGACCGACTCAGCGAACAAGGTATTAGTGTCAAAATAAAACCTACCCCCGCAGGTGAATTAGGCATTAGCTACAAATTAGATAATATCGCTTTTAGCGGCACTCATTTAGGCAAAGCTTACACCTTCAAGGGGCTGCAAAAATACAGAGGAGTCACTTACTCTGCTAATACTGACATAAATGTGGAAGCCATTCCCCCATTGCAAGAGCGAGAATTGAACGAAATTTTGGAAACAGAAAACTCTAAACCAAATAGCGACGCGAACACTGATAGTGATGCTGATGACTGCGGCGAAATGAGGAACAGCAGCATCGAGAGCAATTTTTCACCAATATACTGGCAGAGCAACTCTAACATTGACAGGCCAGAGCGAGAAGGAAGCAGCACAGGGACTTCCTCAGAAACCGACAAAGATTCTCTAATCTCTGAGTCAGAAGATGTAGGCAAACCCGACTCGCCCAACGATCGCGAAACATCGGGGTTCGACTCACTTAACTGGGAGTCTGTACGAAGTAATTTAATAGAAAATGCTTGTCTGCCAGTCGAATTAATCGACCTGCTACACGACAGGGGATGGATAGACGCAGACAGCCTGAACCGCCCTGTATTCCAACTCCGCACTCTTACAGGAGAGTACAGAGGAACCTGCACCTTAGACGCCAATGGAAAATTTTCCATTGACAGTCATGGGGAAGGCTCACATCAAGGAGGCGACAACAGTGAAAAGGGAGTTTTCTGGATAGCGGTTCAAAACAATATTGAAAGAGCCATTATTGCCAGCAACCCGGTAGAACTCCTGTCTGTAATTGCCTTAGATCCAGATTTCAATAATAGACCGACTTTATACTTAAGCATTGATGCGGTTTCTTCGCTGCCAACCGACTTTCTTGAGGAAGTAGAAACTATAGTAGTCGGCTTCAAAGGAGATCGAGACGGCGATCTACTGTCAAAAGAAATTATTGAAACATTCCCTCAATCAAAGCGAATCAATCCAGGCTTTGCCGGCTGGAACGCAATCTTAGCATCTCAAGAGCAAGAAAACGAAAATGGTTTTAACGATCGTGATGAAGCAATCGAGCGCAATTTTGGCGTAATTTTGGATTAATCAAAGCTCACTATTACTATTTTACGCAGCTTTCATCGGGCCAGGAAACGATGACTGAAGTTGGGCGATAAACAAATTGCTTATTTCCCGCCATTTTCCACTTGTTTGAGCAGTAAAGCCGTCGCTGCAACCCACCTAAAAACAAAACAATATGCAATTTGGAAAAGCGCTTTTTCCAAACCTGCTTGTCCAAGCCGTGACTCAGCCTCTATTATCAGTAGTGTGAAAGAGTGGAAGCGCCACCTCAAAATTATGAATCTACGTCACTTACTTCTCTCGACTGCGCCCTAAACCTTCGTGCAACCAGCGAGAATGGAACTCTGCTTTGTTAGAAGAAATAATGGAAGGACTTAAAGCAGTTTATCTCTCAATTAAATTCAGCGATTTGCCATTGGTGAAGTGGCTGCTAGCGCAGCATTATGAATGGCTGGTTAGCAAAAATTTGAATTTGATAAATTCCCAACTCTCATCATGAAACTGCATTCACCCATTTGCGATATACCAGGGTTAAACCCAAGCAATTACAAAATGCTAGAAAGGCTGGCTCTTGCAACTGTACGAGACTTACTGCTCTACTTCCCCCGTGATTACATCAAGTATCGGCGAGTAAAAATTTATCAGTTGAAAGTAGGCGAGTCAGTCACGGTTGTAGGTAAAATTCAGAATCACGAAGTAGTCAGTCCGCCTAAAAATCCCCTGCTAACAATTCAGACTATTATTGTCAAGGACAGAACCGGTAAAATAGCCTGCAAGCGTTTCTTCAACCACCCGTACTACCAATCAAAAAATTGGAGGAACGAGCAAGCCGCCACCTATGTTGCTGGAGGCATTGTTGCTATATCTGGGATAGTCAAGGCCGATCGCTATTACGGAAGGCTCTTAACTTCACCTGAAATTCGATTAATTGACCTAGATGAAGCAAGAGACACGAAAAATTCTATCATCCCGATTTATCCATTAACCAAAGGAATTAGCAACGAAATCATCCAAGATGCAGTATCCTCTGCTTTGGAAGTTCTTGAGTTACTGATTGACCCCCTACCACAGGATCTCAGACGAAAGCATGGTTTGATGGAATTGCAGGAAGCGATCGCAAACATCCACCAGCCCCCAGACGAAACCAAACTAGAAGCTGCCCGCCGTCGCCTGGTATTTGATGAGTTTTTCTATCTCCAGCTATCGTTTCTGGTGCGTCGTCATCGGCTTTTGGCGCGATCGGCTCTGACAAAAATAACTCCTGTTGGCTCACTGCTCGAACAGTTTTATTCTCAACTCCCCTTCTCGCTTACCTTTGCTCAACGTCGGGTCATCAACGATATTCTCAACGACATGACTTCTAAAACGTCAATGAACCGTTTGGTACAGGGGGATGTCGGTTCTGGTAAAACTATCGTTGCAGTCGTTGCTATCCTCGCCGCTATTCAGTCCAGCTACCAAGCGGCACTAATGGCTCCTACAGAAGTCCTAGCCGAACAGCATTACAGGAAGATTGCGGTGTGGTTTGAACGCCTTGGCGTTTCTGTTCAATTGCTGACGGGTTCTACCAAAACCCCTAAGCGCAAAGAAATTCACGCGCAATTAGAGACAGGTGAACTTTCACTATTGGTAGGAACTCACGCGCTGCTGCAAGATAAAGTCAACTTCAACAAACTAGGTCTGGTTGTTAAGTAGTTGGACACAATTAATTACCCCAAATACCGCCTAAAAACCTTGCCTATTCAAAAGTCTTGATGTAATTAATTCTGTCCGGTTACTTATCGACGAACAGCACAGATTCGGGGTGCAACAGCGACAGGACTTACTGAACAAGGGAAACAGACCTCATGTGCTGACGATGACCGCGACTCCTATTCCGCGTACTTTAGCACTGACCTTGCACGGGGATTTGGACGTCAGTCAGATTGATGAGTTACCGCCCGGTCGTCAGAAGATTCACACGAAAGTGCTTAATAAAAGCGCTTCAGCATACGATTTAATCCGCCTTGAGGTACTTCGAGGTCGTCAAGCGTACATCATCCTTCCTCTGGTCGAAGAATCGGAAAAGCTAGATTTAAAAGCAGCGGTAGCAGAATACGATCGACTGTCAACTGAAATCTTTCCCGAATTTAGGGTAGGATTGCTACACGGTCGGATGACATCAGCCGAGAAAAATGAAGCGCTCAACTCATTGGGCGACAACAAAACCCAAATACTGGTTTCCACGACTGTTGTGGAAGTGGGCGTGGATGTTCCAAACGCTACAGTCATAGCAATTAATTTCAGACCTTCTTCGAGACTAAAAACTCCGGCGACAGTTGCGGTAACATATTCTCCGACACTGTGACCCATCACAACATCGGGTTCTATTCCCCAGGATTTCCATAACTTAAATAAAGCATATTCTAAGGGAAATAAAGCGGGTTGAGTATAAGCAGTTTGGTCAAGAATAGCAGGATTTTCTAAATTAGAATAAAGTGCTTTTAGTAGAGGAATTTATAAAGAGGGTTGCAGAAGGCGATCGCATTGCTGCAAAACTTCACAAAACCGGGGTTGAGTTTGGTATAAATCCCATCCCATTCGTACATCCTGAGAGCCTTGACCCATGAATAGGAAAGCTATTTTTAGTTGACTGCTGCTCTGGAGTGTTCAACCGGGAATTATATTATAACTTGGTTTCAAGAATCAAATAACCATTCCGAAAATAAGACAGATGGGTAAGTAATTTTAACGGCAATCTTAGTTGCCAATGCCAATGCTCTGGATATAGCTGATATAGGCACGAGACATTGACCAGATGCAATCCCATCGCTGTCACCTCTTGTTCATTCTTGGCATACCACTTATGGGGTGCTTGAATTTGACTAAAATCCTTACTAGCCAACTTTCCACAATTGCCTAAAATGTCCATGACTAATAGAGCACCTGAAAACAGAGAACGCATTTGAGAGACTAAGTGCTGCACCTCATTTCTCTCAAAGTAGGGCAGTAAGCCTTCTGCAATAAATAAAATGTTTTCAGGTGGTACATCGGGCACAGCATTCATCCAGTCAAAATCCATCACTGAAGCACTAATAAACTGGTGCTGCTGTGTCTGTGTATCTAACTTATAGCGTAGTTCAGTTACCGCAGGCAAATCCAGTTCCAGCCAACGATAAGTATTCTCCCCGATGCGGTGAAAACGAGTAGATAACCCAGCCCCCAATTCCACGACAACAGGATTGGAATGGTTAGCAATATGACGAGATGCTATTTGGTCATGATGGTAAGCTCGTACAGCAAAGCTAGTTTGGGTAAGCTTTGATTTACTATAAATTGCTTCTAGCCCGTTATCCCAAGGCAAGAGTTTGCTCCACTCAACAGCTAATGGGTCTTGAAAAAGAGGATGAGGATGAAGTTGTTCATCAGCTCGTGCCCTAATGGTCAAGATCATAGTGCGAGACACACCTGTAAGTTCTGTAATGATTTGAGACATGAAGGTAATAGTATGTTTATGCAGTCATACATCTGGAGTGGAGAAGAACTTGAATGAGTTACTCCTAGATTCCCTTGCTAACCCTGCGGGTAGAGCCAGGAAATTTTTTAAATCAAAAAACTATCACTGGGCTAAATGGTGTTCATCGCGATTGAGAGCTTGCTCAATGCAGTCTTTTAGCTTCTGAGCGAGGATACTCACATTAGGTTGGTGAACCATATATTCGTGAAAACCTGGAATAGTGTGTAACTCAATATTAGCCATCACCTTTACCCAACCCAGAGTTGGTTCCAAAGCAGAAACATCTTGGGAGAAGCTCAACAGTCCTTTTTTTGCCCGAAACAGAAAGCTTGTACCTGGGTAAGGTAGTGGCAAGTAATTTTGCATTGCTTCAGAATTGCTCAATTGAACTCGCAGTAAACGTTCGATATCAGAAGGAATCAGGTTTGTTTGTTTGACCTGCTCGCAAAGGAAGATCGCTTGCTGCTCAATAGGGAGTCTTTGTAACTCTTCCCGCGAGATTGAAAGCGTTTCATGAGGTAGCTCTATAACAAATTCCTTGGATATGTACTGCTCATCAGGCAGATGACTATAAGTATAAGTATCCAGCAATCCTAGAAAAGCGACCTGCTCGCCTTGGGTTTTCAGTTCGTGAGCCATCTGCAAAGCCACCATACCACCGAAAGACCAGCCCATTAAGATGTATGGACTTTGGGGCTGGACTTCCCGCACAGCCGCTAGGTAAAGGGTAGCCATATCTTCCACCCGCGTGAGTGGCTCCTGTCCGTCTTGTATACCCAGCGCTTGCAAGGCATAGAAGGGTTGATCCCTACCCAACAATTGGGCTAACTCACGGTAGCAAAAAACGGTTCCAGTAAAAGGGTGTACGCAAAATATCGGCAGTTTGGAGCCGCTCGGCTGAATGGGAACTAGAGGAGAAGAGGAAGAAACTCTCCTATTTTGATGCAGACTAGCAGTTAGTTGCTCAACATTTAAGGAATCAACATTAAAAATATCTGGGCGATCGCGTAGCAACTCTAGGATTTCTGTTTTATGCTGCTTCAGTTGGCTTAATACTGAAGAAGTTAACTCTTCCTTGGAAGCGCGATAATGCAGTTTTTCACCCTCACTCCATAATTGCCAACCTTGGATGGTAAGATTCTGCAAAAACTCAACTAAATTCATAGTTCCCCTTCTCCAAAATCTATACTTTCAAAAGTTTTCGCAATTAAATGTTCAGCCATATCTTGAATATTGGAGTATTCAAACAAAACTGTTGCAGAAACCGCACAACTCAAACTGGTTTGCAGCAAATTCCTGAGTTCTAAAGACAGCAAAGAATCCATTCCCATATCAAAAAATCCTAACTGTGGGTCTAGCATTTGAGGGTCTGGATATCCCAGTAACTTAGCCACCACACCTTGCAAATAATTCGTCATTAATTGGGTGCGATCGCTACTTTTCGCGGCCTTCAATTCTAACAAAAATGGATTATGTGCAGTTTCTTCTGTGGAACAGGCATCTTGCCTGTAATTTTGCCTGTAATCTTGCCTGTAATAGCATTCCATTTCTGTCAAAACCGACATTTTCATCCCAGAAGGTAACATAGCTGCAAACCGAGACCAATCAATGGGAGCTACTGTCACTTGGGTTGCCGATTCTTCTAATAACTGCGTCAAAATCTGCAATCCCTCTGCCGGTGGAATGCTACCTATCCCCAAAGAACGAATCCGACTCTGCAACTGACTTGTCAAACGAGATGCCATGCCTCCTTCTCCCCAAGCTCCCCAATTGACGCTCAAACCGGCCAATCCCAAGCTGCGACGATGATGAACCAAACCATCCAGAAAAGCATTCGCCGCCGCATAATTCCCTTGCCCTGTGGAACCCAAAACCGACGCCGCCGAGGAAAAACAAACAAACAAATCTAACGGCAACTCCTGAGTTAACTGATGTAGATACCATGCTCCTTGAACTTTCGGAGCCATTACTTTAATAAAGCGTTGCCAATTCATTTGTTGTAAAACCCCATCATCCAAGATGCCGGCGGCATGAATCACACCCCGCAAAGGTGGCAGAGACATTTTAACTTGTTTGAGAACATTAGCCACATCTTGTTCCACAGAAACATCAGCCAACAGCACCGATATTTCTGTTCCCACCTCCTCTAATTTAGCAATAGTTTGTTGTGCTATTTCCGAAGGTTCCCGACGCCCAACCAGTACCAAATATTTAGCACCCTTATCCACCAACCACTTAGCTAATTGTAATCCCAAAGCCCCTAATCCACCCGTAATTAGGTAGCTACCTTCAGGAACAATATTAACCTCTTGTTTCCCTCCCGTCGTCTGCTGTGGTCGGCGTACCAGTCGCGCTACCTGACGTAGAGACGTGCCATGGCACCTCTCTACTGCGTAGGAAATTTGGTTTTCTGTTGTGATTAATGTTAGTTCTTGATACAGCAACTTCACCACTTCTTCTGCTTGGATATCTGCTGGCAAATCGAGTAACCGACATTGCAATTCAGGATGTTCCAAAGCAACTACCCGACCTAATCCCCACAGGGGTGTCTGTTGAACATTCCCTGCACTTTGGGTTACAACCCATAGAGGCGGCATCTGTGGCTGTTTTGTCTGGATCAAAGCTTGTACCAAGTGCAGCAAACTCGCGCAACTATATTCTAAAGCTGTTTCTAAATCACCAGCACTTGTTGACAAACTCCACAGATGAATAATCCCCTGAATTGGTAAATTTTGAGCAAGAATTTCATCCAGCAATTGCTGAAAATCTTCCGGCGCAGTTGGGTTTAGTTGGTAATGGGTGTGGAGCGGGCGTCCCCGCCCGCTAACTTCGTTAATTTTTTGATAACTCAAACCAGGAGAAACTAGAACACATTTTTCTCCCAATTTTTGCTGTAATTCTGTCGCTACAGCACCCTGTTCTATCAACACTAACCAAGTTCCTGTTGTTTGTGTTGGCGTTAGTTCTGGGGGAGTTGAGTGTTTCTGAGGTTGCCATTCTAGTTCATATAGCCAGCGCTGGGGTGTCACCTCGGAGTAAGATGACAATTGCGCCAGCATTTGTTGATTCCATTCGGCTATTTCCTGTTTGGATAACTGAGGTTGTTTTTGAGCCGTCAGTAACACATAGCTCGCCAATCCCTTACTCAGAACCTTGCCTAACTGATAGTAAGACTTAAACCCAGCCTTAACATTTTCATCCCGATTTTTTTGATACAACTGTTCTAAACTTTGCTCAAAGCCGGGGTCATACAAAAAATTAGAGATTTCTGGACTAACATCAATCGCAGCTACTAACTGAAGTTGATTTTCTGACAAGAGTTGTACCCACTCAGATTTAGTAATAAAGTAAGAAGAGGTTTCCTGATGATCGATCGCAAAATCGCTATTAGAGATAAAATCTGCCAACACCAAATACCCCTGTTGGTTCAAATGAGTGCCGATATTAGCAAACAACGACTTTTTATCGAGAATATGGTGAGCGACCTCAAACCCAAACACCAAATCATAAAAATCGGGAAACTCATCTTTAGCACTATCTCGATTAAAGATTTTTACCCGTCCTTGGAGTTGATTTTTAGTGACTTTTTGCAGAGCAAATTTAGCCTGTTCACTAGAAATCGTATATCCACTTAGCTGCAAGTTTTCATAGTTTTCAGCTAACTGAATTAAATCGGAACCATAGCCACAACCAAAGTCTAAAACTTTTTGACAAGCGGAAAAATTAACTAAAGAAAATAGAAGTTTTCTTAACTCTTTTTGAGATTCAACAATCATCTCACGAGATTGTTCTTGATTCGGTTCTGTGAGACATTTAATCCAAGAAAAACCAGAGACTTTTTCTGGGAACAAACCAAAAGTTAAATAAAGTGATTCTGCTAATCCATCCGTTTGACTTTCAGCTTGCTCTTGACCCAAAGTGGCAACCGCATTGTAATATTCGTGAACAGTTCCCCCCTTAAACTGTAAATAATTTTGCTGCCGTTTAATCAGAAGTTCGAGTAGTTTTGGTAGCAATTGTCGCTCTTGTTCTGTCAATTCCCCTGCAAGTTCTACCTCAGTTGCTAACTGCTCAGTTGCCCCTTGATTCAGCAAATTAATAATAGGTGTAGAGACGGTTTCATCCTGGGATTTCTGCTTATTTTCCTCGACTTCTGACCAATACCGTTGTCGTTGAAACGGATAAGTGGGCAATGCTACCTTACAATGGGAATAATCCCGGTCAAATCCTAACCAATCTATTGCAAATCCTTGGGTATAAAGTTGCCCTAAACTAGAAAGTATTTGTTGCCAATCTTCTTGAGGAGGACGTAAAGTCGGCAACCAAATTCCCTGATTTTCTGGCAAACATTGACGACCCATTCCTAACAAAATTGGCTTGGCTCCAACTTCTAAGAATAGTTTATATCCTTGCCGATCTAGAGTTTGCATCCCCTGACTGAAACGTACAGGTTGTCGGACATGGTTCACCCAATATTCAGGAGTAGTTATTTCCTTTGTTGCCCATTGTCCCGTAACATTAGAAATTAGCGGTATTTGCGGCTGACTGTAGCTAACTTCTTTAGCTGCGATTTCAAACTCTGCTAACATGGGTTCCATCAAAGGCGAGTGGAAAGCATGGGAGACTTGCAGAGGTTTGGTCTTGATTCCCATCTCGGTCAACTGGCTACAAATTGCTTGGATGGCTTCACCAAGACCAGAAATTACAACGCTTTCTGGGCCATTAATCGCGGCGATATTAACTTGTGATCCGTAGGGAGTAATTAACTCTTTTACTTGAGATTCTGTTGCTAAAACTGACACCATTTCGCCACCAGTCGGTAACTGCTGCATTAATCTTCCCCTTGTCGCCACCAGTTTCAAACCTTCTTTTAAACTGAATACTCCGGCGACAGTTGCAGCCACATATTCCCCCACACTATGACCCATGACTACATCCGGTTTAATCCCCCAAGATTGCCACAACTGAGCTAAAGCATACTCGATGGCAAATAGGGCAGGTTGGGTGTAGGTGGTTTGATCAAGTAGAGACCGACCATGGTTGGTCTCTACAGTGGGATATAGAATTTCCAACAAGGGTAATTCTAGGTAGGGCCGCAGAATTTCGTCACATTGCTCTAGGGCCTTTCTAAAAGTAGGTTGAGTTTGGTACAACTGCCAACCCATATTGACGAATTGGGAACCCTGACCTGTAAACAAAAACGCTAGTTTCGGTGAACCTGTGTGACTAGAGATTTGACTAGAAAATACCCCTGTAACTTCTTGGCCTGCTGCCAAGTTTTTCAATTTGGTAGTGAGTTCAGCTTTATTAGAAGCAATTACAGCCCATCGATGATTAAAATGAGAGCGTCCTGCATTGGCTGTAAAACAAATATCTCCTAACTCTAATACTGGATGATTTTGGAGATGATTGGCATAATCAATCGTTAACTCTTCAAGGGCTTTTTGAGTTTTTGCTGAAAGCGTTAAGAGGTGGAACCCCGGCTCTAAAAACTTTTCCTTTTTGACAGTTTCTGGTGCTTCTTCCAGAATCATATGCACATTTGTCCCACTAATTCCGAAAGCACTAATCCCGGCAATTCTAGGCTGATTTCCTCGAAGCCAGGGAATAGCTGAAGTGGGAATGACCAGAGGAAGTTGATGCCAAGGTATATGGGGATTGGGTGTTTTCAGGTGCAAATGGGGGGGTATTTCTTGATGCTGAAGCGATAAAACTATCTTAATCAAACCGGAGATTCCGGCGGCGGCTTCCAAATGCCCGAAATTGGTTTTCACTGAACCCACAACTAAAGGTTGATTAATGGGCCGATTTTTACCATAAACTGCGGCTAAAGATTCTAATTCAATGGGATCTCCCAGGGATGTTCCTGTGCCATGAGCTTCTACATAGCTAACATGATGGGGTTCCACTTTCGCATTGTGTAAGGCTTGCTGCATGACTTCTTTCTGAGCCATTTTGTTCGGTACTGTTAGACCGCTACTGGGCCCGTCATGGTTGATAGCAGAACCTCGAATGACGGCTAAAATTGCATCACCATCGGTTATGGCATCCGAGAGACGTTTCAGGACGATCATCCCACATCCTTCACCTTGACCATAACCATCCGCCGCCGCATCAAACGTTTTGCAGCGCCCATCTGGGGCTAATGCTTTTAATAAGCAACGACCAATAGTGCTTAATGGCCATAAAATCAGATTCACTCCTCCGGCGAGGGCGAGATCACATTCTTTTAAACGCAAACTTTGGCAAGCTAAATGTACTGTGACTAAAGAAGAAGAACACGCCGTATCTAACTGAATATTCGGCCCTTGCAAGCCAAGAAAGTGAGAAATGCGACCGACAGCCATACTGCGGGCGTTACCTGTCCCAGAGTGAGCATCTATTGAGGACAGATTCTCCAGATTCATAAACCGTTGGCTATAGTCATCTGTGCAAATTCCTACATAAACACCGGTTTGGCTATGCCTGAGTTTTGTTGGTGTTTGTCCGGCGTTTTCTAGGGCTTCCCAGGTTACTTCTAACAATAGTCTTTGTTGCGGGTCTAAACTCGCGGCTTCTCTAGGAGAAATGCCGAAAAATAGGGGATCAAACTGGTCAACTTGCTGAAGGAATCCCCCTTGTTTGGTGTAGGTTTTCCCTGGTATTTCGGGGTTGGGATCGTAATAAGCATCAACATTCCATCGACCCGGTGGTACTTCACCAACAGCATCAATCCCTGCGTGCATTAAACTCCAGAATTTGCCCGGGTTATTCGCGTTTCCCGGAAATCGACAACCCAGACCAATAATGGCTATCGGTTCAGTTTTTTCTCTATTGAGTGCTTCCAGTCTATTTCGCATTTCTTTGATCGTTTGAAGCACTTGTTGAGAGGAAATAACTTGTTTTTCTGGGTCTAAAATATTGGTCATTTTATATCTCCTGGTTAAGAATAAGTTGAATTTCTTTAAGTTCCTCGTTGATAGCATTGGCGATCGCTTCTTCTTGAATAGCATTGGTGATCGCTTCGACCGTTAGAGATTCTATTTCATCCTTAACAGTTAAGTTTGTAGTTTCAGTTTCATGATCCCGTTCAATTTGTGGAGGATTTTCCTCTATTTCTTCTCCTTGAAAAACACTTTGAATTAAATACTGAGCCAGTTTTTGAATATTAAAATGTTCTGACAAAGTTGTGACTGTAACAGAACACCCAAAACTTTTCTGTAACAAATCTCCGAGTTCAAGCATCATCGAATAGTCTAGGCCCAAATCAAAAAATCCTAGCTGTGAATCGGGAATTTGCGAGTCATTCAATCCTAATAATTGAGCAACCACACCTTGCAGATAATCTTCCGTTAGCTGGAAGCGTTCTCTCTGTGGGGTTTTCTCTAGCTGTTGCAAAATGCCTATGTCTTGTTCTGAGGATTGACCATGTTGATACCGATTGATTAAAATATTTAGCAGTTTAGGGAGCAGTTTTTTCTCTGCTTCGGTCAGTTGTTCCTCGAACTTAACATCCTGAACTAATGAATTTATATCAATTTGATTAAGTAAATTTACAATGGGAGTGGCGTTATTTTCAACGTCTTTTTGCTGTTCATTTTCCGAACTTGACCGCCAATAACGTGTCTGTTGAAACGGATAGGTTGGCAAGGGTACTTTGTGACGGGAATAATCTCGGTCAAACGCCGACCAATCAACATTTACTCCGTTTACATACAACTGTCCTAAATTCAAAAGCATCAGTCGCCAATCGTCTTTAACAGGAGATAAGGTAGGCAACGACACCCCCACATTTTCTAGCTGTATTGGCTGCCCTCCAATTTCTAAGAAGAGTTGATATTCTTGCTGATGCAAAGTTTGGATACCGGCACGGAAACGGACTGGTTGCCAGAAGTTGTTTCTCCAATATTCAGGGGTGGCAATTTGATCCGTTTCCTGTTGTCCAGTAATATTAGAAATTACAGGTATCCGAGGTTGATTGTAGGTGATTTCTTGGGCTACAGTTTCCAACTCCCCTAGCTGATGTTTACTATTAGGTGAATCTAAGTTATGGAACATTTCTGTACCACTAGCAAACTGCTGCATCAATCTTCCTTTTGTCGCCACCAGTTTCAAACCGGCTTCCAGGCTGAATACACCTGCCACAGTTGCCGCCACATATTCCCCTACACCATAACCCATAACCACGTCGGGTGTAACGCCCCAAGATTGCCACAACTGAGCTAAAGCATACTCGATGGCAAATAGGGCAAGTTGGGTGTGTAGAGACGTGCCATGGCGCGTCTCTACAGTGGGATAGAGAATTTCTAACAAGGGTAATTCTAGGTAGGGTTGCAGAATTTCTTCACATTGCTCTAGGGTTTTTCTAAAGGTGGGTTGAGTTTGGTATAACTGCAATCCGATGTTCACGAAATCAGAAATTTCGCCAGTGAACAAAAACACTATTTTGGAGGATTCGCTTTTTACTGTTTTGTGTCCGTTTGTCTGATTAATCTTGACGAAAGTTTGCAGTTGTTTGTGTAATTCAAAGTTAGATTCAGCGACGAAAAAACATCTCTTTTCAAAATGGGTGCGTCCTGTATTCGTCGTAAAACAAATATCGGCGATCGATTCTTCTTGATTTGACTGCAGATAATCTTGATATTTTTTGAGCAGTTCCTCCAATGCCTTCTCATTCTTGGCCGATAGAGTTAGGATGTGCAAAGGACGCTCAATTTCTGTTTTCTGAATTTCTGGCTTTGGTGCTTCTTCCAGAACAACATGAGCATTCACACCCCCAACTCCAAAGGAACTCACACCTGCCCGTCGGGGAATTATTTCCTCTGATTCTGTCTTTAATGGCTGCCATTTTTCGTTTTCATCGACTATATAAAAGGGGCTGTTTTCTAACTCTATTCGTGGATTGAGTCGCTTAAAATTGAGAATTTTGGGCAATTTTTTGTGCTTCATTGCTAAAATAACTTTAATCACCCCAGCAATTCCCGCCGCACCTTCTAAATGTCCAATATTAGTTTTAACTGTCCCTAAACCACAATAGGGTTTTGCCGATTCTGGCAGTTTATACTGTTGATGCAGTTGTCTAAACCCTCGTTTGAGTGCATTAATTTCAATCGGGTCTCCCAAGGGAGTTCCAGTGCCATGAACTTCAATATAAGAGACTGTATTAGGGGGGACATTAGCATTAGTATAGGCAGCCCGTACGACTTGAGCTTGAGCATAAATGTTGGGAGAACTCAGAGTCCGTGATTTTCCACCATGATTGACAGCACTGCCTTTAATCACAGCATAAATATGATCTTTATCCTCAATTGCTTTTGCCAGAGGTTTTAATAATATTATTCCTGCTCCTTCTCCTCGGACATAACCATCAGCATCCTGGTCAAAAGTTTGGCACTGTCCTGTAGGAGACAACATCCCTAATTGACTCATTTGAATGAAGCAGGTCGGTGTATTGAAAACACTAACTCCTCCCACCAAAACCACGTCACATTCGGCATTTTTGAGCGCATTAACGCCCAGATGAAGGGCAACGAGGGAACTGGAACAGGCGGTATCTACAGAAACACTCAAACCGCGAAAATTCAGGAAGTAAGAAATGCGGTTAGCAATCATGCAACCCCAACTTCCTGTACCGCTATGTCCTTCTATGTTTTCTTGATTTTGGTTGAGTAAAAGAACGGAATCATAATTACAAGCCCCAATAAACACACCGACTTGACTTCCTGATAGGTGAAAGGGGGAATATCCCGCGTCTTCTAAACAAGACCAACTCACCTCCAGCATCAATCTCTGTTGAGGATCAAGGCTTTTCGCTTCCCGGGGAGAGATCGCAAAAAATTGGGCATCAAATTGGTCTGAGCCCTGAATCAATCCCGCCCATTTACTAATCGTTTTATTTCGCTGTTGGGGATGCGGAGAATAATATTTATTGACATCCCACCTTTGGGGAGGAATTTCAGTGATGCTATTGACTCCAGCTTCCAAGTTGAGCCAAAATCGTTCGTAGTCATTGGCTCCAGGAAAGCGACAAGCCATGCCTATAATAGCGATCGCTTCACTGTGATTTTGCTCTGTCTCTTCTGTTTGGGTGCTGTTAGCCTGTATTTCCTGTTTATCCTGGGAAAAATACTGTTGAGAATGTTGACTCATTAAACTCCTCTTTCATTCAACCTTTAACTGTTGGTGAAAGTTTTACACTCATCCAGTCGGACGGAAAACTCTCGCTGGCTAAATCCAGTTTAGCACGAATCCGAATTAAGTAAAAACCATCTTGCTCTAGTATATAAGTTGTATATTTTTCTTCTTTAATTTGACACCAAATCACAGGCAAACTGGAGCGATTATATAAGGTTAAGTAGATGTCATAGTTGTTGAGTAATTCTGGCTTAATTCTCACCGTTAAAGAGTAATTTTTATAAACAACTCCATATAAAAACTCGTTATTGGGATTGCCAACTGGTAAATATTCTTTCCTAACCCATTCTTGGAGGAGCCATTTTTGGCAAATCAGTAAAGTGAATATATAATTCAGCCATCGGTAAAAAATATTATCGCGGTTGATTAAATTATCGAGATAATTATTAACATCATAAATCTTAATAAATTGAGTCTCAGTTACATTATTTTCATCTATTTCGATTGCGGGTAAATTAATAGGTTCTGACCAATGATAGTATCTTAAACCTAAAGTATATTTTCCTGGGTTCAGGTTTAATTGTATCCATTCTTCCTCCAGGTTTAAATGATGGGAGGTTAGATGCTGAATCGATGAGGCTTCAGGAAATGTATAGATTCCTATACTCCATGATTGGGCTGAAGTGACACAGGATTTTACCTCTATGGCTAAAGATTTTTTACCTCAAAAGGGCCAAGACCAGCAGCAATAGCATGAGGGTTCCACCGAGGCCCAGTGACTAAAATTGATGTTAATATTAATGGTTTTCTGAGAAGTTCATCAGAGTAAACTAGTCATCTAAAGACTGTTTTTTTGTTAATACTTGCATTGATATTAGCCAGAGTGCGTAGCAATAACCTAACTGTTTTGAAAAATATAAAAGATAAAAAAGCAGCTGGAATTTCCCACAATAGCCTTATATCTATAATTTTTTCGCTCTTCGTCATTAATCAATAATTTCCTAATCTTGTGTTGCCAACAGGAGTGAACAGAAAGCAGATAGAATAACACTAGTGTTTGACACAGCTTCTGCTTTCTGTTTTCACCCACTTTTTTTAGGCAGGAAGCTTAAAAAAGAAACAATCCCTGCATTTTTCGCTGTTACCGAGTAACCATTTAGAACGACCCGAAAAGCCAGTTAGCCGAAGAATTTTCGTCTTCGGTAAAATAATACTCTCGGACTGCTTCTTTTAATTCAGTGATATCGAGACGTCCATCGCCTGATTTATCAAGCTTATTAAATGCAGTCTCAGCGTCACTTCTTTCTATATTCAAAGCTTTGCTGAGCTTCTTGTACTCGTCCATAGTGATGTAGTTTTCTCCACTACTACCTACAGATTTTAGCAATGTAACTGCTGGGTCGATGATATACTTATTAAACCGAGCTGGATCATTGATTAACTCTTCAATGTAGTTGTACCATTCATCAAGAGTTACTCCCCCACTGCTATCAATATCAGCTTTTGACTTTAAGTCCTCCCCCATCTCTTCGTATAGAGATATAGCCGAGGTATTCTTGCTATCAATTCGTTTTAGCTGACTGATATAACCCTCAAAGTCTTCTGGGGTTAATACTCCACTGCCATCAATATCCTGAGTATCAAAAGCTACTTTAAACTTTCGTTTTTGCAGTTCTGTTAATGCCATAACTTGTGACCTTGTATTTAGGGAACATTTTGGAGGATTTATTTTTGCCTAACCTCATTTAGATATTAACCCTTATTGCCTAATAAATAAAGTCGGAAAAGTACAAAGGTTAATCATTCCAAATTTTGCCTGTCTTGGCAATACTGCAACTTCGTTGCAGTGAGTAGTTACATAGTATCATGCGCTTGCCCAGAAGTCTTGAGTTTTGTAACAAAACTTTACATACAGCACTTTGCGTGGGGAGCATCCCACTTTTTGACTAAGCAGAAATACCTAGCTTGATGTCGTTATTTAAATACGCACATCTCAGTCTTAAAATTTGAGGCACATTTTTTTCGTTCCACTGTGCACCTACAATCTTAATTCTTGCTCCAATCTGTTTAATTAAAGACTCTACAGCTCCCGAACCAATGTCAATACCAAGATGTTTGATAATTCTGGTAATCTGGAATTCTTGACTGATGTTTTCGCAGATATTTCTGGAATTTTTCACTTCCTTTACTCGTAACCCCTACAAATTCGGCTATGGCTTCTACTGTTAACCCTTGCCACAGTTTATTCTGCGCTCTCTTCAGTCGTTTGAGCGAACCTCCTACTTTATGTAAATTTTCTATTAAATGATACCAATCGAGTACCTCTCTTCTTTGCTCTATAGTCCCAATTTGATTAAACAGATTCCACACTCCATCATGACCATCTCCCAAGCAGGTTATCGCTTCACTTTGAGGCTGGCTATTTACCCATGCCACTAAGTCTCCATTATTTTGGAAAAAAGCTGCCCCTAGTTGACCATGTATCTGAATCGCCTTATAATTTCTCCAGATACTTTCCAGTCCTAATGCAGTTCTCAGTCTGACGTTTCCTCCGTCTATACTCAATGCTTTTATTTGCTCGGTAGCTTCAGGTTCAGGAAATTTATAACGTTCTAATAGCCGATGTTGTGTACTGTGCGGCACATAAATTCCTGTTAACATTTTTAAGTCTCTCTCAGCATTGGCAAATGATTCGTTTCCCACTAATAATAAACAACATTTTTCCAAATTAGGACTCAGACGACTTCCTTTCTTCACTCCCAACCTTTGGGCTTGCTTACTCGATAGAGTTATTTCTCCTACACAACTTTTTATGGTTCTTTTTCTTCCAGAACCTTTGCCGCCCGCTGAGTTAAAAAAAAACCGCTAATTTCTGGTGCTACTGTCTCAATTAAATGTTCTCTCACACTCAGTTCTACGGATTCAAAGCTTTGTAGATTGTCTACTGAGGTATTTTTATAAAGGATCTCTGCTATTTCTTGGAGATTTATTTTGATCTTCTGCTGTTCTTCTGGGGTCATACTAACTTGGATTATGGTAATTTATCTGCTTTCTATTATGCCATCAACTTAGCCAGATAATTGTCTGAGTATTTATACTTATTGCAAAAGTGGGATGCTCCCCTTTGCGTGACTAAGAGGTACAGTAACAGCAGTGAGCAAAATAATTTTCGATTTGCTTACTTGAACATAATTTCACTCCCAATTCCAATAGTTTTTCTACTATCTGTATACTTCGAGGTACAAATCTCCTGAGCCATGCCTTTAATTCCCACCATAAATGTTCGATCGGGTTAAACTAGGCGTGAGTACGGTGATAAGTACACTATTCTTACTCCCACTGCTTCAATCATTTCTTCTACCCCCTCTACTTTGTGCGCCTTCAAATTATCCATGACTAATACCGCTCCTTTCCATAATTTTGGAACCAGTTGTTCTTGCACAAATTTCTTGAACTCCTCTCCGTTTATCGATTTTTATATTGTCTTCATGGCGATGACTTTTTTATTGCTTATTGCTCCCACCACTGTTACCCTACTTCCTCTATAAAATGGCTTGATATCGTAGCTTCTTTCTCCCTTTTTACTTCTAGCTCTAAGTCTCATTATCCCCAGCAATACGCCCATTTCGTCCAAAAATATCAGATTTTCTGGTTCGACATCTCGGGTTTTTTCCCAATATTCTACTCGCTTCTTTTGATTAATTTCTTTATGGGCTTGACTGCTCCGTAGTGTTTTTTTTTTCAAAGTTAGTTGCTGCTTTTGTAAGAATCGGCACATGGCACTCTCGCTCAACCATACTCCTGTTTTTTCGTGCCAATACTCACAATATTCTGCAAGTGTGTAATCTGGATACTGGGCTACCATCTCTTCAATCTGTTGTTCGTGACCAAAGAGTTGGCTCGGTTTACCACCCTTTGCCTGACTAGGGAGTAGTCTTCCTGTCTCTTTTTTTCGCTTTAGTAGTGCCTGTACGGTACTTTTACTGACTTGAAATCTTTCTGCTACTTTCCGAATAGAGGTGTTACCTGCTTCGTAAGTGTTAATGATCTTTTGACGCATATCTAGGGAGTAGGGTTTCATTTTTCTTTTTCTTACCACCTCTACTATTGTACCTAATCGTTAAGCAAAGTGCTGTATAAAGTTAGAGTCATCATATAGAACCCATTTGAGATCTTTTAGGCGATCGACAGAC